>JBKECH010000085.1:0-19219 GCA_047974415.1 Bacteroidales bacterium
AGTGGGCTTTTTCAAACTTGATGTCCATCATACGCCATCAATTAATGTGCTATATCAATATTTACGAGTTTTTAGAAGAGCCTGAAGCCTGCTGGAAAGCAGTATCATATCAAAATAGAATGAGATATCAAAATTCTTTATTCCCCGAAATGGAGGGGGCTTACTTTTGAAAAGACGGATAACGAACATTGATTATGTGAAAGTTACGAAAGATATATTGACTGAATTTTATTTTAGCGGACAGTAGTGAAAGAAATATTAATGACTAAAAATATTGAGGATTAACAATGTTATTTGCCTCCTTATGACTACCTTTGTGAAATTTTTAATTTATTAGAGGTATGGCAAAACTATTGACTGACATTTCAAGAACCTTCAGCGAGTATCTTTTGATACCAGGATTAACCACCAAAGCAAGTACCCCAGACAATGTACAGCTCAGAGTGCCTCTCGTGAAATATAAAAGAAATGAAGAGTCTTCAATTAAATTGAACATCCCTTTCACTTCTGCCATCATGCAGTCCGTCTCGGGAAGCAACATGGCTATATCTTTGGCGAAGAATGGAGGGTTGTCGTTTATTTTTGGTTCGCAAAGCATAGAAAGTCAGGCAGAGATGGTCCATAAGGTAAAGAAGTATAAAGCCGGTTTTGTACTTAGTGATGCCAACCTTACTCCAGCGCACACCCTAAAGGATGTGATAGATCTGAAAGAACGCACGGGATATTCTACCATAGCTATAACTCACGATGGAACATCACACGGCATCCTCGAAGGTATGGTTACAGGGCGAGACTACAGAGTTAGCCGAGACAATATAAAAATGAAAGTCTCGGATTTCATGACTCCCTTTGATAAGCTGATAACTGGTAGGTCGGGAATAGCATTGAACGAGGCTAACGATGTAATTTGGGAACATAAATTGAATAGTTTGCCAATAATAGACAATGAACGCAGGCTTGTAAATTTAGTATTTAGAAAGGATTATGAGAATGTAAAGGAGCATCCGCAAGAACTCTCTGACGACAATAAAAAACTGCTTGTAGGTGCAGGTATAAACACTCGCGATTATGAAGAGCGCGTACCTGCACTTGTAGAAGCTGGAGTTGATGTTCTTTGTATAGACTCTTCAGATGGATTTTCGGAGTGGCAGAAAGAAACAATCGCCTTTGTACGAAATAAGTATGGCGATGCGGTGAAGATAGGCGCAGGCAACGTGGTTGATAGAGATGGGTTTAATTACCTTGCCGAGGCAGGTGCCGATTTTATAAAAGTAGGTATTGGCGGAGGTTCTATCTGTATTACACGAGAGCAGAAGGGAATTGGTCGTGGACAAGCCTCGTCAATAATAGAAGTGGCACAGGCAAGAGATGAATATTTTGAAAAAACAGGAGTGTACATCCCCATATGTTCCGACGGTGGTATAGTGCAAGATTACCATATGGTTTTGGCTCTCGCTATGGGGGCAGACTTCCTAATGATGGGACGATATTTTGCTCGTTTTGATGAAAGCCCCACTAAGCGTATGATGGTCAACGGCAGATATGTAAAAGAATACTGGGGCGAAGGCTCTAATAGAGCTAGAAACTGGCAGCGCTATGACTCAGGAGGCTCGGAGTCTCTGAAATTTGAAGAAGGAGTCGATAGTTATGTGCCTTATGCTGGAAGCCTTAAAGAGAACTTAGATATTACTATTGGCAAAATAAAATCTACTATGTGCAGTTGTGGAGTAAGCACTATCGATGACCTTAAAGAAAATGCGAAAATAACATTGGTGTCGTCTACCAGTATTATAGAGGGCGGGGCTCACGATGTTATTCTAAAAGATACAAATAGATAATTATGAACAATAGGTATTCACAACGAGGTGTGTCGGCACAGAAGGAAGATGTGCATAATGCAATTAAAAATATTGACAAAGGCTTGGTACCCAATGCTTTTTGCAAGATATTGCCCGACATACTGGGCGGCGATGAAGCATATTGCAATATAATGCACGCCGACGGTGCAGGCACAAAGTCGTCGTTGGCATATATGTACTGGAAAGAAACTGGCGATTTGTCTGTATGGAAAGGCATTGCTCAGGATGCTGTAGTTATGAATATTGACGACCTTCTATGCGTTGGGGCGACAGACAACATTCTGCTTTCGTCAACCATCGGCAGGAATAAAAATAAAATCCCTGGCGAGGTTATAGCAGCTATAATCAACGGAACCGAGGAGCTATTGGCAGAATTGCGTAGCTTGGGAATAAATATTTACCTATCGGGAGGAGAAACGGCAGATGTTGGAGACCTTGTCAAGACGATTATCGTAGATTCAACCGTTACAGCAAGGATGAAAAAGTCGGATATTGTTAGTAATGATAATATCTCAGAAGGAGATGTGATAATAGCATTGTCGTCATATGGGCAAGCAAGCTACGAAGCAAGCTACAACGGAGGCATGGGGAGTAATGGACTGACTTCGGCACGACATGATGTATTTAATAACTATCTGGCAAAAAAATACCCAGAAAGCTTTGATGCCGATCTCCCTCCAGATTTAGTATATTCGGGGGCGTATAAACTAACAGATGAAATTGAAAATATAGGTATTGACGCAGGGAAATTAGTATTGTCGCCCACGAGAACCTACGCGCCGATAATAAATGAGATTCTGAAAGAGCATCGTTCACAAATTAACGGAATGGTTCATTGCTCGGGTGGCGCACAAACGAAAGTTTTGCATTTTGTTGATAATGTGCATATTATCAAAGACAACTTGTTCCCAATACCTCCATTGTTCAATATTATCCAAAAGGAGTCTGAAACTGACTGGAAAGAGATGTATCAAGTATTCAATATGGGGCATAGATACGAAATTTACGCACCTGCAAGCATCGTTTCCTCAGTTATAGATATAGCCAATAAATATAATGTAGAAGCAAAAGTAGTAGGAAGGGTAGAGAAATGCAACACCAAAAAATTAACAATATTATCCGAGCACGGAGAGTTTGTGTATTAATTAGAGTCCGTCTATAAAGTGCGATATCAGTGTTATGTTCGCTTTGTGAATTGGGAGTAGAGACACCCAAGCTGGGCGTCTCTACTCCCAATTCACAAACTCCCAACATACGGAACGGCAAGCCTTGATATTTAGCTTTATGGTTCAGACTCTCGACATTATGAATAGTTACTAATTAAACAAAGAAAAATGGCAGATATAGATCTAATAAAAAAATACGACGTTATAAAAGCGCGATTTGATGAGGTTGCTCAGCAGATTTCAGATCCTGCAGTTGTTGCAGATATGAAGCGATACATCAAATTAAATCAGGAGTATAAGCAGTTAGAACAACTGAATAAAGCGTTTAAAGAATATAAAGCTATACTCGATAATATCTCCTCGGCAAAAGAAATTCTAGACACAGAGAGCGATGTAGACCTGCGCGAGATGGCAAAAGAGGAGCTCGCCTCTTCTGAGGATATGGTAAACAGTAAGGAGCAGGAGATAAAGATGCTTCTTGTACCTGCCGACCCCGAAGACTCCAAGAATGCGATATTGGAAATCAGAGCTGGTACTGGTGGCGACGAAGCAAGTATTTTTGCAGGAGACCTTTATAGGATGTATCAAAAGTACTGCGACTCTAAAGGGTGGCGAATGGAAGTAACAAATACAAGCGAGGGTACATCTGGAGGATTTAAAGAGATTGTGGCTACTGTAACTGGAGAAGCTGTGTATGGATTGTTGAAGTATGAGTCAGGAGTACATCGTGTTCAGCGTGTCCCGCAAACAGAAACACAGGGAAGAGTGCACACTTCGGCGGCATCAGTGGCTGTACTCCCGGAAGCAGAGGAGTTTGACATAGAGTTGAAAGAAAGTGATATAAGAAAAGATACTTATTGTTCGTCGGGCCCTGGTGGACAGTCCGTGAATACCACATACTCTGCTATTCGTCTTACTCACATTCCCACAGGAATAGTAGTGACTTGTCAAGATGAAAAATCGCAGCTTAAGAATCTCGCCAAAGCAATGTCCGAACTTAGAACAAGGATTTATAACATGGAACACCAGAAGTATCTTGACGAAATTTCTTCAAAACGAAAGACTATGGTTTCTACAGGCGACCGCTCGGCAAAAATTAGAACTTACAATTATCCGCAAGGGCGAATGACTGACCACCGTATAGGTTTGACCATGTATAATCTTGCGGCTATTATGGACGGTGATATAGAAGATATTATATCCAAGTTACAACTGGAGGAGAATGCTCAAAAAATGAAAGAAGCCGAAATTTAATTTGCCTAACTAGCGCCTGGGCATAATGTCGGGAGTCTGAATTGGGAGATTATTTGTGCAAATGACCAATTTAGCTAGTTGTATCGGACAAAAATAAATATAAACAGATGAAACCTTCATGCAGTAGGCTATAGGCTGTAAGCTATAAGCCTAACTACACACAGGAGGATGATTAATAAACCCGCAAAAGCATAAAGCCTATAACTTACAGCTTATTGCAGAATTTTAAACACATGAAAATTAGAACTATTACATTATTCTTATTCTTGCTTGTTGCCATGTCTTGTAACTCGAATGGAAAGCCTCAAAATCTGTCGGAGAGTATTCCTCTCGAAACGGAAAAAGAGGCAGCAAAAGTGGTTGTAGGAGCTGAGAGGATACTGGAATATCTTCCCTTGATAGAGGGCAAAAAAGTCGGAATGGTTGTAAACAATACTGCAGTGGTTGGCGACAAGCATATTGTGGATATCCTTCTTGAGAAAGATGTGAAAATAGCAAAAGTTTTTGCTCCTGAGCATGGTTTCAGAGGCGAGGCTGATGCAGGAGCACATATAAACGACCATACTGATAAACAAACGGGCTTACCTGTAGTCTCTATCTATGGCAAAACACGCAAGCCAACTTCTGAAATGATGAAGGGTTTAGATGTTGTGTTGTTTGACATTCAAGATGTGGGGGTGCGTTTCTATACTTATATCAGTACTTTGCATAATATTATGAATGCTTGTGGCGAGTATGGTCTGCCACTTGTGGTGCTAGATAGACCAAACCCTAATGGCGACTATGTGGCAGGAAATATCCTCGATCCTAAATTTAAGTCTTTCGTGGGGATGCATCAAATTCCTATTGTGCATGGACTGACAGTGGGCGAGCTCGCGCAAATGATAAACGGCGAAGGCTGGCTTGATGGAGGCAGAAAATGCGATTTACATGTGGTGTCAGCGAAAAATTGGAATCATAAAATGCATTACAGTCTACCAGTTTTGCCATCTCCAAATTTGCCTAATGATATTTCCATTCGCCTGTACCCAAGTCTCTGCCTTTTTGAGCCTACAACAGTGAGTATAGGGAGAGGAACAGATTTCCCATTTCAGGTGATAGGATGTTTAGATAAAAGTCAGGGTAACTTTGAGTTTACACCTAGAAGTATTCCTGGCAAATCTACTAGGCCAAAGCATGAAGGAGAAGTGTGTTATGGAGTAGACTTGAGAAACGAGCCTTTGTCGCATAGGTTCACTTTGAAATATATGGTTGATTTTTATAGTAAAAATACTAAAAAAGACAAGTTTTTCACGAGTTCGAGTTTTTTCAATAAACTAGCTGGAGGAGATAAACTTATCCAGCAGATTAAGGCTGGAATGACAGCTGAAGAGATAGAGGTATCGTGGCAACCAGAATTGGATAAGTATAAGAAGATGAGAAAGAAATATCTACTTTATGTAGATTTCGAGTAGATAAATAAAGCCAGCTTGCATTGCAAACTGGCTTTATTTATCTACTGTCTGTGAGGTAAATTATTTCACTTTTTTAGTACATTCCTTCTTTTCTCCTGCACAGCATGCTTTCTTTTCACTCTTAGTGCATTCTTTCTTTTCTCCTGCACAACATGCTTTCTTTTCTCCTTTAGTGCATTCTTTCTTGCACTCTTTTTTACATTCTTTCTTTACAGGCTCATCTATATTTGCAAATACAGGAGAAGATGTTGCTGCTACGAATAGTAAAGCCATTGATACAGCTGCTAATTTTAATCCTTTCATTTTAATTGTCTTTTTAATTAATAATTATGGCACTTTCTTTAATGCCTTTGCAAATAAACGCAATTATTTTGATTGTGTTGTGTAATAGATAGACTAAATTTATGATCCTCTTGTGTGAATTTATAATGTTCTTCTGCAAATAACTTACTGTCAGCCGTTTGATTGAATGTTCTTTTATACATACAATAATTTAAAGAAGCCAAATCATGATAAATGATGAGTTGGAAGAGTTAGGTGCAATTAGGAATTATCCATTTTTATGGGATTAAATTTGGATATGAAAAATAATTACTACATTTGTAGCGAACAAAGACAAAATGATGGTATTATTTATGAATAACAATTGGTGGCGCATTTCGACAGAGTAACTTTTGCCGGATGGAGCGTTGTACCTAAATATCAAAAGGTCTACCGAAATTGGTAGACCTTTTGTCGTTTAATAGAATCAAGGAGAACAATGAAAATAAAACTAAAACAACACAAGAAGAAAAATTTTGCTGATCAAATTACACCCATCAGCATATATTACAACGTTAGAGACCAATTTGCAGGGAGTCTGTTGTTGGAAAGCTCGGAAATTGACGACGAACACAATTCCCGTTCAATTATATGTGCTAATCCAGTAGGAGGTATAAGTTTAGTAAACAATGAATTGCGTATTTATTATGGTAATAAACAAGTAATTAGGCAGGCTGATGAAATTTCTAATATTGCTGATGAGATTAATGACTTTATAGACAATATCAGTATTGATACGAAGGAGGGAGATGTAAACGGACTCTTTGGTTTCCAGAGTTTCGAAGCTGTAAAGTATTTTGAAAGCAAGAAAGCAAATCTTTGTCCGCGGCAAAATCAAGAAGTTGCTGTTATAGATTATAGGCTATATCAGTACGTGATTTGCATAAATCATTTCAACAACGAAATTACTTTTATAGAAAACTCAGAAGAAAGTAGTAAGCAAACTTTGGATAAATTCATAAATATTGCCCTGCATGGTAAATCAAGTTCGTATCCTTTTTCGCTTGTCGATGAGGAAGTTTCGTCATGTACAGACAAGCAGTTTATTAAAAATGTGAAGATGGCTATACAGCACTGCAAGCTTGGCAATATTTTTCAGATGGTGCTGTCGAGGCGCTATTGTAGACGATTTAAAGGCGACGAATTTAATGTGTATAGGGCGCTGAGACATATCAACCCTTCGCCATATATGTTTTTCTTTGATTACACCTCTTACAAGATATTTGGATCGTCACCCGAAGCACAGTTGCTGGTTGCTGGTGGCGAAGCAATTGTCAATCCAATAGCAGGGACGTACAAACGCACAGGCGACAAAGTGAAGGATATGCAACTACAAACGGCATTGCTAAACGATTACAAAGAGCTGGCGGAACACTCTATGCTTATAGATCTTGCCCGAAACGACTTGAGTCGAAATTGCGAAGAGGTGCAAGTGTCAGATTATAAGTCCATTCATCAATATAGTCATGTGATACATTTGGTGTCAACGGTAAGAGGTAAGTTGAAATCGAAGGAGCAGGCTGTTAAGGTTCTTGCAGATACATTCCCTGCTGGCACATTGTCGGGAGCCCCAAAAGTAAAGGCAATACAATTGCTTGCCGACATCGAAGAGCAGCCACGCGACTATTACGGTGGTAGCATCGGATACATTAGTTTTAGCAAAGAAATAAATCAGGCAATAACAATTCGTTCCTTTATGACAAAGGGTAATGTTATTAATTATCAAGCAGGGGCAGGAATTGTTCTTAACTCTAAGCCTGATAGCGAATTGCAAGAAGTTCACAATAAGCTTGGAGCGCTGAGAAGTGCATTGGAATTGGCAGAAAAAATTTACCAATGAAGTTAAGCATCAGAGAAATCTCACACTCGATTATGATTATAAACAAGAAAAATAACATTGAAAATCAAAGAACGATCGTTAGTTGCAAGTTGTTGATTAGCAGTTGTTCATAAAATTATAAGAACATGAGAACATTAATAATTGATAACTACGATTCTTTTACTTACAACTTAGTTCACCTTGTAAAAGGGAATGTTGCCAGCGAAGTAAGTGTGATACGAAACGATGAGCTCAGTATTGAGGATGTTGATGTCTTTGATAATATTCTTCTCTCGCCAGGACCAGGTTTGCCGTCTGAGTCTGGACTTTTAGTGCCTATAATCGAGAAGTATAAAAATAGCAAACCTATGTTAGGAGTGTGTCTGGGTATGCAGGCTATCGGCGAAGTATTTGGCGCAAAGCTAATCAACCTCGATAAACCTTTGCACGGAATAGGAACCCCAATAACCCACGATGGTAGTTGTCTTTTCGATGCAATACCACAAACTTTTGAGGTTGGGAGATACCATTCGTGGATAATAGATAGCAATACTCTTAGCAAAGACTTAAAAATAACGGCCAAGGATGCTGATGGTCAGCCAATGGCATTGGAGCATAATAAGCTACCAATCTTTGCGGTACAATTCCATCCAGAAAGCATCTTGACGGAATATGGCAGAGAGTTGATTATTAACTTCTTTGAAATATATAAAAAAGGAAGCAACAATAAATTATTAGGTTGAAAATTTAGAAGAAATGAATTATAAGAACATATTAGCCTCACTACTTTCTGGCGAAACTCTTTGTGAAACAGGGGCGTATGAGTTAATGAAGCAGGTTGGAGAAGGTTCCCTCTCGGACATTCAATGTACATCCATAATTACAGCAATGAGTTGTAGAGCAATTTCGTTATACGAGCTGATGGGCTTTAGGCGAGCATTGTTGGAGCTTTGTCGTCCTTTCGGAGAAGGTAGTATTGAGGCAATAGACCTCTGTGGGACAGGAGGCGACGGCAAAAACAGTTTTAATATCTCAACAACGGCCTCTTTTGTAGTTGCCGCCTCTGGCTATAGGGTGACAAAGCACGGCAACTATGGGGTGTCGTCTATCACTGGCTCGTCAAACCTATTGGAGAGCTTAGGTTTTGAGTTCTCGGGAGACAGTTCCGTACTCCTAAAATCTCTTGACAAGTATAACATTTGTTTTATCCATGCACCCCTGTTCCATCCTGCACTGAAAAACGTTGCGCACATAAGGAAGGCTCTAGGAGTGGGTACATTTTTTAATATGCTAGGACCTCTTGTAAATCCAGCAATGCCCAACAAGCAGTTAGTTGGGGTATTCAGTCTGGCACTTGCCCGCATGTACAACTACTTATTACAAGAGGACAACAAGGATTACGCAGTGGTATATTCATTAGATGGCTATGATGAAGTCTCGCTGACTGCCGATTTTCAGTATCTCTCTAATAATGGCGAAGATATAATATCACCTGCAAGCTTGGGGTATCCAACAAATACCTGCGAGAGCATCAGTGGAGGTCAAAATGTTGACGACGCGAAGTCTATATTTTTGAACATATTGCAGAACAAAGCTACCGAGGCGCAGCGCAACGTTGTGCTTGCCAATGCTGGGCTTGCCATTAAATGCTTTGAGCAGAATCTTAGCCTGCACGAATGTATCGCCAAAGCTGACGAAGCCTTAGTGTCGGGAAGGGCATATAGTCTATTTAGAGCCTGTCTATAAAGTCCAATATCTGCGTTATGCTCACTTTGCGAATTAGTCATTTACACAAGTAAACTCCTAATTCACAAACTCCCAGTATACAGAACGGCAAGCCTTGATCTTGAACTTTCTAGTTCAGCCCCCCGACATTATGGACAGACACTATTTAAACAATTGTTAGGAGAAGGTCGGATAAAATAAAGATGATGAACATACTAAATAAAATCGTAGAAAAGCGCCGTGATAGCTTGCAAAAAACTATTGACACTATACCTCTTTGTGAAATTAAGGCTAGGGCTTTTGCGATGAATAGAGCTGTTAATTCTCTGAAAGACAGATTATTGTTGCGTGATACGGCGGGCATAATATCCGAATTTAAAAGAGCGTCGCCATCTAGAGGAGATATAAATATTTATGCAGATGTCAAGACTGTTACAAAAGGCTATGTTAATGCTGGAGCTAGTGCTTTGTCTGTACTTACTGAACCTGAGTTTTTTAAAGGCGATATAAAGGATTTAACATTGGCAAGAGAAGAAAATCCATCTATCCCTATTTTACGAAAGGATTTTATCGTTGACCCTTATCAAGTTTATGAGACCAAAGCAATGGGAGCTGATGTTATGCTACTGATAGCTGCTTGTTTGGACAAGAATGCCTTGAAAAATCTCAATAGTATTGCCAAAAGTCTTAGTATGGAGGTTATATTCGAGATTCATGAAGAGAGCGAGCTGGATAAACTTCCAGACAGTGATGTGATTGTAGGAGTAAACAACAGAAATCTGAAAACTATGGAGGTTGACATTGAAAAGTCTATGACCATTGCGTCAGCACTAAATAAGCATTTTGTTTTGATTGCTGAGAGCGGATTGACAGGAGCAGACGAGATACGCACATTGAAAAAAGTAGGTTACAAAGGCTTCCTGATGGGCGAGAGTTTTATGAAAGCAAAAGAGCCACATAAAGAATTGGAAAAGCTTATTCAGGGACTAGTAAATTAACGAAGGAATTGTCAACAATGATAAAGGTTTGTGGACTACGAGATTGTAAGAATATAGAAGAGGTAGACCAATTGGGAGTCGACCTCTTGGGTTTTATTTATTACGATAAGTCACCTCGCAATGTTCCTCAGTCAGTGGTTTTGCCTTGTAGCAAAGCAAAGAAAGTGGGAGTATTTGTAAATGAAGAAAGTGGCAAAATACTAGATGTTGCAAAAAGAAACGACTTGAGTTATGTTCAACTTCATGGCAACGAGCAGTTAGACCAAATTATAGACTTGAAATATAGTGGGTTAAATGTTATTAAAGCAATAAGCATAGCAAGTAAATTGGACTTGGAACAAGCTAGAGTTTTTGATGGTGTGGCTGATATAATTCTGCTTGACACAAAAGGAAGTAAGGAAGGAGGTAATGGAGTGAAATTTGATTGGCGGATAATTGATTACTATAATCTTGACTGTCCTTTTATGCTGAGTGGAGGCATAGGTGTATCGGATGCAGAGCTTGTTAGAGGTATTAAGCATCCGAAATTCTTAGGAGTTGACATAAACAGCAGGTTTGAGATAGAGCCTGCGATTAAAGATGTTATTAAGATAAAAAAATTTATAAACAAAATAATAAAATGATTAGTAAAGAGCCAATAAATGGGTGCTATGGCGAGTTTGGTGGAGCCTTTATCCCCGAATTGCTTGTGCCCAATGTAGAAGAACTAGAGAGTAAGTATTTGCAAATAATGAGTAGTTCTGATTTTAAAAACAAGTTTGACAAGTTACTAAAAGATTATGTTGGTCGTCCTACGCCATTGTATTATGCCGATAGGCTATCAGCTAAGTATAATACTCAAATCTATTTGAAGCGTGAGGACTTAAACCATACTGGAGCTCACAAAATAAATAATGCACTGGGGCAGGTTCTTATCGCAGAGCGCCTTAATAAAAAGCACATTATAGCAGAAACAGGAGCCGGACAGCATGGAGTGGCTACGGCAACGGCTTGCGCACTGCGAAATATAAAGTGTACCGTCTTTATGGGAGCTGTTGATGTGAAGCGTCAAGCAAGCAATGTAAAGCGAATGAAAATGCTCGGAGCAGAGGTATTGGCAGTGCAGAGTGGTAGTAAAACTCTTAAGGATGCCTGTAACGAGGCGATTAGGTTCTGGATAAATAATCCTCAAGAGACTCATTACGTGATAGGCTCAGTTGTCGGACCTCACCCATACCCTGACATGGTTGCTAAGTTTCAGTCGGTGATTAGTAAAGAAATACGTAAGCAGCTGGAAGGACAAACTGGAAATGAATTGCCCACTTATGTTGTGGCTTGTCTTGGAGGAGGTAGTAATGCCGCAGGAGCCTTTTATCATTTTATTGACGATAAGAGTGTTGAGCTTATTGGCGTTGAGGCAGCTGGACTAGGGCTCGGTACGGGCAAAACGGCTGCAAGCATTGCCCTAGGCTCGGAAGGTGTACTTCATGGCTCTTATACATTTTTGATGCAGGATTCTGATGGACAGATAGTAGAACCTCATTCAATTTCGGCAGGCTTAGACTATCCTGGCATAGGTCCAATGCACTCTTACCTTCATAAAGCAAGGCGAGCGAAGATTATTAATGCCACCGACCAAGAAGCTTTAAGCGCGGGTTTCGAGCTTACGCAAATTGAAGGTATTCTGCCAGCTTTAGAGTCTGCGCATGCCTTGGCGGCATTACCCAAGCTCGACTTTAAACCCTCGGATAGAGTAGTGGTAAACCTATCTGGTAGAGGTGACAAAGACTTGGAGACATATTTGAGATATTGGGAGGATGGAGACTAAAAAAGAATGACATTGAAAGATAAACACTAGGTTTGTAGCAAGGATAATGTGAAAGTTTACAATAGTAATCAGTAATATATAATTCTGAGGAAAACAGTGAATACACCAAGATGCAGAACACTGTGTTTTGTGTGTCAGAATATTTAAAACAAATAAATGAATAAGACAGGAAAATATTTACAGGCAAAAAAGGATATATTATCAATGTATATTTTGCCAGACTTCCCAAACAAGGGAAATTTAAAGGAAACCATTTTATCACTTCAAAATGCAGGAGTGGACATGTTTGAAATAGGAGTACCATTCTCAGATCCACTTGCCGACGGTCCGACAATTCAGCAATTCAGTCAGCAGGCACTTGCAAATGGCTTTTCCATATCGCAACTTTTTGACGACATCGAGCATATAAAGAAAGATCTGAAAATTCCTCTGGCGATAATGAGTTACATAAACTCTCTTATTGCCTACGGAATGGACAAGTTTCTGGAGCGATGCAAAAGCATTAGCATCGATTCGGTTATACTCCCCGATATGACACCGTATATTTACAAAACCCGATATAAAGACAAGTTCGAGAAGGCTGGCATATCCCCAGTATTCCTGATAACTCCACAATCAAAAGACGAAAAAATAAAGGAAATTGCAAGCTTGTCAAAGAGCTTTATTTATGCCGTTTCCCAAAACAGCACAACCGGCTCGATGTCTGGTAACTTTAATGAAGATACCATTAAGTATTTCAAACGATTGAAGAGGGAATGTGTGGATGTTCCAATATTGGTAGGTTTCGGCATCAATAACAAGACCACCTTTGATCAGGCGTGTGCAGAACTCGATGGCGCCATTATTGGTAGTGCTTTCCTAAAGGCGCAAGAAAAAGGGCATAGTGCCAAGGAGTTTGTGGGCATGTTAAGAGGTTGATTGTCAAGAAAATTTCTCTCATTTAGATTATTTGTGTATCTTCGCAAGCCAACATAATAAAGGTGATTAATGAAAGTGCTAATAGTTGAAGATACCATCGAGATTAACAGGCAGATTAGAACAGCTCTAGAAAACGAGAAGATAATATGTGAATCGGCAACGGACTACATGGCTGCCTCCGAAAAGGTCGAGATGTACGAATACGACATAGCCGTTATCGACATAAACCTTCCCGACGGCAGTGGTCTTGATGTTATCAGAGAGCTGAAAAATAAAAACTCAAAATGCGGAATAATAATCGTTTCTGCAAGGAATTCTCTCGACGATAAGGTTAGCGGTTTAGAATTGGGGGCAGATGACTACCTCACGAAACCCTTTGCTGTAGAAGAACTAATTGCAAGGATAAAAGCCATAAGAAGACGTAAAACTTTCGATGGGCAAAAATCTTTCACTTTTAGTGATTTGACAATAAGCTCAGATTCTAAGGAAGTTACCATAAATGGAGAACCCCTGAAGCTAACTAAATCAGAGTACAACATACTTATAATGTTTATAGACAATCCGCAGAGGGTGATAACAAAAGAGACTTTAGCCGAATATCTTTGGGGTGATCATATGGACATGGCAGACTCCTTCGATTTTATATACTCGCATGTTAAAAACCTTAAGTCGAAGTTGAAAAGTGCAGGAAGCACTGTTTCTTTAAAGGCTGTGTATGGTGTAGGCTACAAGTTGGTTGAATGATGCGCTCTGGCAAGATGGCAAAAGGAAAAACTATAAAACTAAAGTATAAAACCATATTGTATTATACAATTTGGATCATACCAATGCTCATTCTCTGCATCATTTCGGCTTATTTTACCATTCAGTATATTGCCTATGACGAGATTGACGAAGCCTTGTTGTTCTCAAAAGAGCGAATAGAAAGAGATTGGGAGGAGTATAATACGTTGCCTGAAGATTTTGCCGAGATAGAACGAGTTTCTGAGCCTTTTGAACCCTATTACGGCGATACTCTACTACTGGAAATAGGAGACAACGAGATGATACCACACCGACTTCTGACCTTCTGCTTGTCCGACAATGATAGGCATCTAAAGGTAACACTAGATATGCTACTATTTGGTATAGACGACATTGTGCAAGGAGCATTCATACTATCTCTTACTTTTATTGCATTTATTATATTGGGTTTGTTATCTCTAAATAGAATTGTAAATAAGATATGGAGACCTTTTAACAAAACGCTGGTAAAACTTAATACCTTTTCGGTGGTAGACGAGCATTTGCCAGAATTTCCTGGAACTGATGTGCAAGAGTTTCGTATGCTCAATGCGCAACTTAGTCGCATGATGAAACGCACTAAGAACGACTATGAAAACGCTAAAGAATTTAACGAAAATGCCTCGCACGAGCTACAAACGCACCTGGCTCTTATCAGGGTAGAGCTGGATGAACTTATTGATAAGGCGAGCGACAATGAGGAGCTTATGCAGCCTCTTAGTAGGGCCTTTAACACCGTATCGAAGTTAAGTAGTATTATAAAAGGACTATTATTAATAAGTAAGATTAATAACAAGGAGCTAAACAATCTTGAAAATATAAGCCTTCGAGAACAGGTAGAAAGTGATGCAGTGATATTTAAAGAAGCGGCAGTAGTTAGAAATGTCAGTTTTGATATGAGCTTTGAAAATGACCTTGTTATATTGGCAGATAAATCTCTGATGAGTATTTTATTTAGCAATCTTCTGAAGAATGCTGTTGTACATAATCATCAAGGCGGTTCTGTCGATATATCCTTACGAGAGACAACTCTTGAAATCTCTAACACTTGCAAAGATGTTTTAGAAGATGTGTCTAAAGCATTTGAACGCTTTGTCAAGGGTAAAGGCGGAAATGCAGGCATTGGACTTTCACTTGTCAATCATATTTGTAATCTTTGCGCCATAGAAATTCATTATACCGTTGAAGGGGATGTGCATAGGTTTACCCTCGATTTTGCTAAGCTTGTAAACAATCAAAGATGGACTTAAGAATAGAACAATCATGGAAAGAACTATTGAAGGATGAGTTTGAATTACCTTACTTCAAAGCTCTTGTTGAGTTTGTAAAGGACGAATACAATACGCAGATTGTTTATCCGCCAGCAGAGCGTATATTTAGGTGTTTCGATTTATGCCCCTTAGACAAGGTGAAACTTGTTATAATAGGGCAGGACCCCTACCATGGGGCAAATCAGGCTAATGGACTCTGTTTTTCCGTTAACAAAGGAGAGAAGTTGCCACCATCATTGCGGAATATATACAAAGAACTAAGTGAGGACTTAGGTACTCCTCTTCGTACAGATGGTGATTTGGCTCAGTGGGCTGAACAAGGAGTATTACTGCTAAACGCAAGCTTGACGGTTAGGGATAGTACGGCAGGCTCGCATCAGAAAAAGGGCTGGGAAACATTTACGGATGCTGTAATTCGTGAGCTGTCAGCAAAAAAAGAAAAACTAGTTTATATTCTTTGGGGGAGTTATGCCCAGAAGAAGGGTGCAAATATAGATGCAAACAGAAACCTTATTTTGACCTCGGTGCATCCATCGCCCTTGTCGGCATCAAGAGGTTTCTTTGGCAATAAACAATTTAGTAGAGCCAATGAATATTTGGGTAAACACGGAATCGCCCCTATTGAATGGTAGTTGCAAGGTCGAATCTTCGTGGAACCGAAACAATTATTATATGTATATTGTTTAGTTTTCAACGAGACGTAATTAGATTCTGTCTATAAAGTCCAATATCTGCGTTATGCTCACTTTGCGAATTAGTCATTTACGCAAGTAAACTCCCAATTCACAAAGTTTCACAAGCCTTGATGCTTAACTTTCTAACTCAGAATCCTGACATTATGGACAAGCGCTAATTAATGCTTGTAGCCTTATAAAATGAAAAGAAGCAGAGTATAAACAAATAAAAAACTAGGTAGTAGTTAAATTATCAGCACATGAGAAAAACAATCTATTCATTAATGATAGCGGTCGCCTTGTTACTTTCAGTAAATGTAGTTTTTGCGCAACAAACAAAACCAAGCTTGCGAGAAAAAATGGTTTTTGGTGGCAACGTTGGGGGCTACTGGAACAGCGATTATGCCAATATTTCCATTCAGCCAACGGTGGGCTATCGTTTTACTAATTTCCTGACAGGATATGTAACACCGGGTTATTCGTATTATTCCGAAGGTACACAAAATCAGTCTACATGGAGCCTTGGAGCAATGCTAAGAGTCCTGCCAATACCGCAAACATATCTGTCGTGCGAGTACGGACACCATTGGAGTACATATAACTATGGAAATAGAGTCAGCTCCAAGAGCCAGTATGAATCGCTGTGGTTGGGAGGAGGTTATAGACAATACATAAGTCGGAATGGCTATATCTACATAGGCGCAGCTTATAATGTTCTCCACGACAAGGACAATAACTTGTACGAAACCTGGCAGCCCCAGGTGGGTGTTGTTTTTGGAATCTGACGAATACTACAGCATTTCCACAATCTTAAACTCCGTGCGCCTGTTAGCATCACGCCCCTGCTTGGTGGCATTGTCAGCAATGGGCTTTGCGTCTCCAAATCCCTTGAAATTGAGCCTATTGACATTTACACCCTTCGCAAGAAGAGCCTCGTAAACAGCTTTAGCTCTATTTTCGCTTAGTTCTAGATTATGTTCAGCGCTACCAGTGTTGTCAGTATGACCACTCAATTCAATTTTTATGCTAGGGTTGTCATTCATAAACTCCACCAGCTTGTCAATCTCGTACATGGATTCGGGTAACAATGCCGAAGAGTTTACATCAAAAGCAATATTGTTTAGGACTATGTTTTCGCTTGTGTCTATTGGGATAAGCTTAATGTCGATGTTGTATGGCTTGCGAACATCGCTAATAGAATCGAGCCTGAATGTCGAGCTGTACAGAAGATAAGCATCTTTGGACACATTAAAAGCAAACCGTCCTAGCATCGGCAGGCAAAACAAGAAATCGCCCTTGTCGCCCATGCAAGAATGCGACTTTAAGAACAATTGAGAATTTGAGATATTGAAAAATTCCATTTTTGCGCAAATGGGCTCACCAGTGCGCATGTCCGTAACTGTTCCTGATATATAAGTTGTTGGTACTGCAAGGTGCTTTTCTGGAAGTTCGAAAGTGAAAATATCCATTTTGTTACCTTCATTTCTTCCCGAGGACATAAACGCAGTGCGCCCGTCTCGCCCCACGAACAATCCTTGTTCGGCCTGTTCGGTGTTTATTGGATGTCCCAAATTCAGAGCCTCGCCCCACTCTCCAGTCTTCGCATTGTACGAGGCCCTGAAGATATCAAAATTGCCAAGGTTCGTCCATCCCTTTGAAGCAAAGTAGAGTGTCTGATTGTCGCTATGAATGAAGGGCGAGATATCGTCAGCCTCTGTATTTATTGAGCTTCCCAGGTTTACAGCTTCCTCCCAAACAGGTCTGCCATCAACAAAACCCTTCAGCTTACATTTCCAAATATCTTTGCCACCGTATCCTCCAGCTCTGTTGCTGACAAAATACAGTTCCTTTTGGTTTGCCGAGAACGACGGTTGCCCATCCCACGCTGTGCTGTTTACTGGTATTCCCACGTTAAATGGGTGGCTCCATCCTTTGTCGGTTCTGACGGACATATATATCTCGCAACTTCTTCGTCTGGAGTCAGTCGAGCAGTTTGTGTACAAAAGAATCTTGCCGTCGCTAGAAATGCACTGAGCCCCCTCGTTGTCGGGCGTATTGATGGCCCCATGTAGTGGCACAGCCTCCTGCCATTCGCCGTCGACGATTCTGCTGACATAGAAATCTTCCTGAGGCATGTGGGAGGTGGGCAGTAGCCTTGTAAATATCAACTCATCCTCAAAAACTGATAAGCTAGGCCAGTATTCAGAATTGACGGAATTGACCTCTGGTGGCAGCTGTTCGAGACTAAGGTCCTTATTCCCTTCGTAAAGTTCCACTATCTTAGGTAAATTAGCCAATGTCCGCTGCGCCGCTGTTCTTGTTCTCCCCGAGTCGACATTTGCAATATACCTCCGCAACCAGATTTTGGCACTGTCAAAATTCTTTAACCTCAGGTGACAAGATGCGATTTTGTACGGCAGAATACCAAGTCTACTACTGTCTATTTCATAGGCCTTTAAAGAGCACCTTAGTTGTTGCTCGGTGTCGCCTAAATCCTCGTAGCATTGAGCCAGATGGCTTATTGCCTGAAAATAATTAGGCGAACGCTCCACCGCCTCCTTTAGCATAGATAACTTCCTCTCCGCATCAAGTTGTATGCTGATGGTCTTGGCCTTTTCGTAGAGATTTATAGATTTTTTTGAAATATCGTTCTGAGCAGTTGAGATATTCGTAGCGGCAATAAAAAGAAATAATATTGCACAGACTCTTGCTGTTGGCATTATGTTGTATATTAAATAATCAAACAAGTAATTTTGGGAATGCAAATATAATCAATATTTATTCAGTGCCCTTGTTGCTAGGTTCTTATTCAGGCAAATCGCTCTTAACCCTAAATCAATTTTTCTCTATATTTATCAGAAAGGGCTACCTTAGCTCTTTTGCTTGGTTTTGAGGCTTTTGTTGAGTTCTCTCTCTCCAACAGAGCTAGTGCCATTTTGTTGACAACATTGAAATTCTGGGCGCTATTTTCTTTCTTTTTGAGGTTGCGATCTTCATCAAAGATGACATCTAAACTCCAATGTAAATTATTCTCAATGGACCAATGTTGGCGCACTGCTTTGTTGAAATAGATGGCATCCCTTGTTGATGAACTGATGTAATATCTTACTTCCTTTTGGGTTAATTTCGTTGACTTGATATATCGTTCCGAGCTTATTCTAATGATAGTC
>JBKECH010000153.1:0-2980 GCA_047974415.1 Bacteroidales bacterium
GGATTCCTGCTTTTACCACATTAAGTCCAGCCCATAAAGAAGCTTCCGTTTCTCTAAGTAGATGCTGTTTTTCCTCGTTAATAGTTCCTACCGGATATGTCCATGCGCTATCACCGTGGTATCCTTTATAACAAGCACCGATGTCAACACTTATAATGTCTCCATCTTTTAGTGGCAAATCATTAGCGAACCAATTGACTACCAGATTGTTTGGTGATGCACAAATACTATCTGGAAATCCTCCATAACCTTTAAAGCTTGGAGTCGCTCCATTTTCTTGTATTATATTGAAAACTAAGGTATCTAGTTCTCTCGTAGTTACGCCAGGCTTTATAATCTTAGCGATCTCGCTGTGACATAGAGCTACAATTCTACCTGCTTCACGCATTAATTCTATTTCGCGTTTACTTTTGATTTTTATCATTTTCTATCCAATCGATTTGGTAATTTCATTAAAAACTGCTTCAACTGATTTTTGGCTTGCGTCAATCTCAATCACTTTACCTGATTCCATATAAAAATCAATAACTGGTAATGTTTGTGATTTAGCAACTTCTAATCTATTCGTTACGCTTTCAACTGTGTCGTCAGCTCTAGTTATTAATTCACTACCACACTTATCACAAGTATTTTCTACCTTTGGTGGTACATTTACTGCATGATAAGAAGCCCCACATTTAGGACAAGTTAGACGACCCGTAAGTCTACCCATGATTTCTTCTTCAGCAACATTTACATAAATGATGTTATCTAATTCTAATTTCATTTCTTCTAACATTTGGTTTAAATATTCAGCTTGAACTTTTGTTCTTGGAAATCCATCAAGTAGAAATCCAGCTTTATATTCTTCTTTTGATAATTCTTCTTTTAAGATACTAATTGTTAATTCATCAGGAACTAAGTTTCCACCGTCCATATATGATTTAAGTTTTGTACCAAGTTCGCTTCCACTGGCGATGGCAGCGCGGAATATATTACCAGTCGATACGTGTTTAATTCCGTACTTTTGAATAATAAGGTCCGCTTGTGTTCCTTTACCAGCTCCTGGAAGACCCATAATTAATGAGATCATTATTTCGCTCCAAATAGTTTTCTATACACTTTTGATTCTGTCTTGTTTAATAATGCATCATATGTTTGAACGATAACACTAACAGTAATGATCAGTCCTGTACCTAAAAGTGATAAATTAATAGTTGTCGGTACATTAGCAAGTTGCGTAATTACCATTGGTACTGATGCGATAAGTGCAAGCACTACACCACCCCAGAATGAAGTTTTATTAATTACTTGTTCTAAGTATTTTTCTGTATCTTCACCTGAACGTACACCAACAATATATGCTGATTGACGCTCTAAGTTTTCTGTCATTGTTTTAGGGTTCATTTGAACGTATGAATAGAACATACTAAATAAAACAATTAATACAAAGTTAACTACTAATGCAACATACCAATAGTCATTTGCACTTGTTTGGTCAAATAAAGCTCGCACAACTGTCTCATATGGACCTGTACCATTACTTGAAAAATAAGGTATCAGATTCAATATTAATACAGGTACTAACATAATTGGTGTTACAAAGATTACTGGTATCATACCAGCTGGGTTTAATTTAATTGGAATATAACTGTTTTCGTTTACCTTCCCTAAAGAAGAACGTACGTAGTTAATTCTAATTTTGCGCTTAGCTAAGTTGTAGTAAATAACTATTAAGATTAATAATATTTGAATAATAAATATTATTGCCCACATAACTAAATCTACAGATACTTTTTCTGAATTTTGGAAGTATTCGATGTATATTTGATCAAATGTTCTCGGCATCTTTGCAATAATACCAAACATAATAATAACTGATATACCATTACCAATTCCTTTTTCCGTAATACGGTCAGCTAGCCACATCATAGTTGCTACCCCGGCAGTAATAGTCGTAATCATTAATACGAAATCAAATGTACTAACAAGACTTGTTCCAATAATATCACTAATTTGCATGTTTCTTAAAGCAATCGATAGGATATATCCTGTCGATTGAACAACTGCAAATACAATAGCTAAGATTTTTGTCCAATTCGAACGTTTGTTTTGTCCTTGGACACCTTGATTTTTCCAATCAGCCATAGCTGGAATTAAATCCGTTTCTAATAACTGAATTACAATTGATGCAGATATATAAGGAGAGACTCCTAACATAAATAAACCAAACTTTGATAGGCTTCCACCTCCGAAGAAATCGAATAAACCTGCTATTCCTCCGGCTGCATCATTTCCGCTGCTTATTAAGTATGAGTTTGTTCCAGGTGCAACTACAAATGTACCCAAACGGAAAATCACTAATATCATAAATGTATAAATAATAGCGGATCTTGTTACTTTACTACTTAATATTTGCTTTAATTGCATTATAGCTCCTCTGCAGATCCACCATTTGCTTCGATAGCTGCTTTTGCAGATTTTGAGTATTTAGATAATTTAACTTCTAACTTTTTCTCTAAAGAACCAGTTCCTAATACTTTTACACCATCTTTAACTTGTTTGATGATTTTTCTTTCAGTTAAGCTTTCAACTGTAACAGTTTCGCCATCATCGAATTTATTTAAATCGTTTAAGTTGATAGTTGTATAAGAAGTAGCGAAGTCAGCATTGTTGAATCCACGTTTTGGTAAACGTAAGTAAAGTGGGTTTTGTCCCCCTTCGAATCCAGGTCTTACTCCACCTCCTGAACGTGAATTTTGCCCGTGCTCACCACGACCAGCAGTTTCACCTTGTCCAGAACCAGTACCACGTCCAAGACGCTTACGGTTTTTCTTTCTTGAACCATCAGTATACTTTAATTCATGTAATTTCATTATGTTGCCTCCCTTCGTCTTATGCTTCTTCTACACTTACTAAGTGAGAAATTTTTCTAATTTTCCCTTGAGTTTGAGGGTTGTTAGGGTGTACTTTACTTTGGTTAGTACGAGTTAAACCTAAA
>JBKECH010000115.1:0-24833 GCA_047974415.1 Bacteroidales bacterium
CACGCCAATATCAGCCACTTACACGCCAAAAACCGCCAAATCTGTGACTGATTTTGTAGGTTGCGAATCAGTCACGAATTAGTCACAAAACTATGGCGGTTTTTGGCTTATACTACCTACTAGCAACCTACATGAAAATAGCAAAAGCCCTATAAACATTGGCGTTATAGGACTTTTTACTATATTTTCATCATTCAACTACTCGTAGTCGACTTCTTGAAAAATGTTTAACTTGCTGTTTGATAGGTAATTAGTGAATATCTTGGCATTTTAGGTCATGTTTTAGCCACGATTATTTTTCAAACAGAATCAAATAAAAAAAGTCCTACGTTGTTGATAATGTAGGACTTGGTAGTTTTTGACCGCTATTTGGCTGGTCGTTAAAGCGGAGAGTGGGGGATTCGAACCCCCGGTACGGTTGCCCGTACGTCAGTTTAGCAAACTGGTGGTTTCAGCCACTCACCCAACTCTCCGTATCTTTCACGCCACAAAAGTAATCTTTTTTTTTGTATGTCAAATACTTTTGTGGCAAATATTTGTTACTCAAAATAACAAATATCCGCTATAGCCTAATAGTTACCAGATAATCTCAAAAAAAATAAAAAAAGAAGTTTGTATTTTCGGAACTCAAATTATCTTTGAGCTAAGAAACCAGAACACGATCTCTCATGACAAATGTAAGCTTATTTTCTCAAATAACACGATTACTTGGTTCAACCTAGAATAAGCACTAGCTTGCCTATTGCATGTTCCAATATCTTCAAAATAAGTGCTTTGTCAGGTTTAGATGCAATGCATTGCGTCTTTATTCACCAAAAACCTTGTTTTATCGAGCGTGAAGCCCTCGCTATGGCGTTCCAATACATATACTGGGTTGAATGAGCAAGTGTCGATAAATATTTTGGCTAAATAAGTTACAATATGACAGAGTGGCAAGCCTTGATATTTGGCTTTCTAGCCCAGGCTTCTGATGTTTTAGCAAATTCTCTATTTACGGACTAGGCAAGCGCTCTAAAATAAATATATTTAGTGTTCATCTAAGTATTTATTTTGTATATATTTGTGCCGTGAAACTCTGATTTTGTTGAGTTTAGACAAAATGTATCTTGTTGAAAATAAATAAAAACTAGGCCTGTGCCTTTAAATTAAAATTAGAATGAATAAATTAAAAACATTATTTCAGTTGTCGCTGATTTTATCTGTCGTATTACTTAGCTCTTGCGGCGGAACGAGCTCGAGTAATAGTGGTCCTGCAACCATAAGTGGGAAATGGGATAGGACAGACAATGCCCTCTCGCTATTTAAAATAGAGGATGGTCGTACTGTCGAAATTAGCAATACCAAACTTGCTGACGATAAGAGCTTTGCTTTTGCTGTGCCTCTTAAAGAGGAAGGGTTCTATGTGTTGGGAACAATTACACCTCCCCGTACATTGGTCAAAAACACACATATGTATACATTCTATCTAAAGCCTGGCGATCAGTTGGAAGTTGAAGTGAACGATTCTACCTATAGCTTAGTAGGTAACAATACTAAGGAAAACAAGGCAATGGAGCAGTGGCATAATTTCGTATTTCCACTGGAGAATGGATTCTATTTTGATAGGTCTGTGAGCAAGCCAAGATCATCCACATACGTTAGCTTCTATCCAGTAGCAGAAAAGAAGTTAGAAGAGTTGAAGTCTTTAAAGATTGACGAGACCAATAATTCAAAGTTCGACAATGTGTTTGCCAAGTTTAGAGAATATGACCTTATGCATTTGTTGGTAGGCTATCATTTCCTTCCTCGCACTGCTCATCCAAAGGCTGAGGAATATCTCCCATATCTTAAAACGTTGGATCTTAGTAAAATCACCTCCGATGCTGGTTTGCTTGAATATCCTTACGGTAGTTCATTGCTCAACCAGTTGCTTATGATAAATAAATTTGCCAATGGAGAGAAATTTAAAGGTGAATTTATTGGCGTTATAAAGAACGATACCTTGATAGGAGAAATGGTTGTTTATCAATCTCGGTTCATAAAATCGCATAATGAGTTTTTGGAATATATTGAGACAAACAAAAAATATATCGTTACTGATAGTCAGAAGTCTAGAATGGATGAGAAAAAACTTGAGTTGGCTCAGAACAATAAGGAAGGACAGCCAGCGGTAGACTTCAAATATCCTGACATCAACGGCAAAATGGTAGCACTTTCAGATCTAAGAGGTAAAGTGGTACTCATTGATGTTTGGGCAACATGGTGTGGTCCTTGCAAGAAAGAAATTCCACACTTGAAGAAACTTGAGAAAGAATATCATGGAAAAGACGTAGTGTTTATGTCTGTGTCTGTGGATAATGAAAAGGATAAGCAGAAGTGGGTGGACTTCGTTAAAAAAGAGAAGCTGCCAGGGCTTCAGCTTTTTGCTGGAGGTTTTAAAAGTGATATAGCACAGAACTATAAAATAACAGCTATCCCTCGTTTTATGCTTGTCGACAAAAATGGTAACCTGGTATCGTCGGCAGCACCGCGCCCTTCGCATCCCGAGTTGAAGGAAGCAATAAACAAATTGTTGAAATAGAAATGATGGAAATATTGAAATGCAGCACAGGCTTTCAGCTGTGCTGCATTTTTTATGGTGATTGTACAAATAGTAGGGGTGAATCTATGAGCTCGCCCTCAACTCAAAATTATTATAGTTACTGGCAATAAGCCCGAAAGAATAAGGGAACAAAAGTAAATACAATCCTCGAAGGAGTGACACAACAAAATATAAAAAGATGAAACCTTCATGCAGTAGGCTATAGGCTGTAAGCCTAAGTACACACAGGAGGATGATTAATAAACCAGCAAAAGCTTAAAAGCTATATGAGGTAGGCTATATGCCTAAAGCCTAGAGCTTACAGCTTATTGCATAATTTTAAAAAGATGAAAAAAAAGTCCCAATTAATAAGCTTTCTACTAGCAACACTGTTCGTTTGTGTACAATCTTGTACACCTAATAAGGCTAAGCAAAAAGAAAACCAGGAGGCACAAGAGCATGCAAAGATTAATTATGACAGTCTTATAAATAAAATTGCGAATGCCTTTGCAACACGAGATACTGCGTTAATAAGACCTTTGTTAGCCTCCGATTTCTCCATATCGACACAAACATGGCCAACATCGAGAAACATGCTTCATCGCATTTTCGTTCATTCGGATTTAAATTGCAAAGTTGAGCTCTCCAATAAAGACGTGCAAAAGCTGTCGGAGGGAAGAGCAAAGGTGGAATTGAAATACATTTTTGAGGATACCACCAAGCTTAGCAATATTACGCTAGATAAAAATGGAAAGATTGAATATGTAGACTATTTCGACCAACAATATGGATTGTTCCGCGATAAACCCTCAAAATTGGTGGCAACTATTCCCTTCGAATATCGAAATGGCGAAATCGTGGTCAAAATTAAATTAAACGACAACGGCAAAGAGCTTAATTTCCTTTTTGACACTGGAGCCGACGGAATGGCAATAACAGATTCCTTGGCAAAAGTGCAAGGGCTTAAAGTGGCTCGTTCTCAGTCTACTTCCGTAGTTGGAGGAAATGTAGATGTCAATATATCTTCTGGCAATACTGTCCATGTAGGGGAGGTGTCGTTGCTTAACTGCAATATCGCAATCTTTAATCAGCGACGTGGTAATACTGATGGGATATTGGGGCTTACCTTGGCAAATAGATATATAGTCAATGTAGACTTCGACAGTTCTCTAATAAAGCTTTTTAATTTCGGTGCTTACGAAGATGCTGATAAAGAGCATGCTGTGCGCATAACCGTTCCTTCTGGCTTGGCAATGATTGATGGAGGTCTTAACGTAAATGGTAAAGAGGATGTTCATGGAAGATTTGTATTTGATACAGGGGCTAAGTTTACCCTTGTTTGTTTCAATAATTATGTGAGCAAGAACAGGCTCTTGGTTGGAGGTTTCGATTATGATTCTGTAACTAATATGACTAGTTTTGGACAAAATACGACAATCTACAATGGGCAGGTCGATAAATTTTGGTTTGGCAACAAGCAGATTGTGGTGGAAAATATGCCTGTTAGCATGCAGGCTTCGTCGGGTAATACTGATTGGGCTCCCGATGCTGACGGTTCTTTAGGCATCCGTTTTACAGAGAACTACAACTTTACCATAAACCTTGTGAACAAAGAAATTACGTTCACGTCCCGGAAGTAAAAAGAATCTTTATTTTCTAGACATACGCTAATTAGTGTATGTCTAGAATATCAGGGATTTGGACTAGAAATCAAGGCTTGCGACACTTTGTGAATTTGCAATGGTGAATTTGCAAAGTGAGCATAACGCAGAAATTGGACTTTAATTATAAAGCCCTCGATACATTGCATATCGAGGGCTTTTTTAGGGGTGTTTAATGCTTGTTAATATCCTTGCATATATTCGTCTTCTTTTATGTTTGGCGAGATAAACATAATATCTTTTATTCTTCCAGTTCCCTCTTTGATAAAATCGGGGGCACTTTCTAGGTTGCCTGCTCTTTTTTGGAAGAAATATATTTTGTAGTCATTAGAGGCACTTGTAGTTCCTACTATCACATAGTTATATTTGTATCGAGGCTCTTTTGGTGCTCCGTATTTGCGATGGCGAATCATTGTTATCTCTTCTCCGTCTGCCGCTGAGAATTGTAGTTTCTCAAGTCCGCTGGATAAGTTCCTAGACCATAATTCATTGTTTACAGCAAAATATAACACAGCTTCGTCCTGACTTGTAGATATAAGTGTAGCATCATAGAGCTTTTGTTCCTTGTCGATATCTTTCAAGTTGTTTATAGATATTTCAAAGTTGTTAGTGAGTGGCGATATGCGAGCTAGGCTTTTTGTGTTGTCATTTTTGTCGCGCATAAAAGCAACCGCAGGGGTGTTGCGAGAGGTGTTGTCCATAACTCCCATATAAATCATCTCTTTGTTGGTGTTACTTGTTGCCATCTCCGAATTTGCCATTGCTTTTACGGGGGTCATTGTTGCCGACGTGCCACCTGCATGCGTAATGAAAGAGCTGCTTGTTTCGTCGTAGAACAGTCTGAATTTTCTGCTTGTGAGGGCAAAATCTGACAGGTTGTAGTCCGAATATTTATCATCTTTGGCAATAGGAGCAGTGAACACCCCAGAGTTGGGGTAACTGATTGCGATTTTGTGAACTTTCCCGTCGTTTATGGTGTAGTACATTTGTCTGTAGTGAGAAAACCCGATGTAGCCCATGTCCTTTACAGCTGGAGCTTCGTAGGCAAAGTCGTCAAAACTTCTTACTTCTTCCAGAGTGTTTATGTAGTTAAAAGCTATATCTTTTTCAGACATTGCCACAAGGACATTTGTGTTCTTTGCTTTGCCATCCTCGCCAACATCTACGAAGGTTTTGTAGGACGTGAAATAGTTTATCATCTTGGCTTTACCCTCAAGATTCTTCCCATTGATTTTGCTGTATATGTTAGGAGTCATGCTTGTAGGCGTAATCGTATCTTTGACCCTAAACATATCTAGGTCTGAGTTTGCACCGTCGTCTTTTAAAACATACCATCCTCGGGTATATGCCGTTTCTACACTCAGTGTGCAAGAAATCAACTTGGAGAGTCCTGTATTCTTGTTTCGGACGCTAAATATCAATCTCCAATTTGGGCTGTTTTGGTCTATTAGAAAGCGTATGTCCTTGGTGTGGGATAGTGTATCGACCTTTGCAACCGTGCCTGTCAAATCTTCTTGGTACATAAGCCAAAAATACTCAAACTCTGCGTCTGGAGTGGTCGATGTAACCTTTGGGGTAATGATTAATGAATCGATCATAGTGATACCCTTGTAGTTCTGACGTATACCTTCGACAGAAATAACTTCTGTTTCGTCATAATCGTAGTTTCCCATGTCTTTGTAACACGATGACATTAATAAGGTCACAAGTATTACTACTAATATATTATTCTTCATTTGTTGTATTATTTAATTTGTTATATATGCTAAGGGAATACTACCAGTTCTCCGTCTTCGTCTATCAATGGGGCGTCTGGGTATTTGGCAAGGGCGAGTTTGCATTTTTCTGCCCAGAAAAGCATGTAGCTCATGTCCGCCATTATCTCAGTGAGAAATTCGTCGTTCCATGGTTTCCCTGTTGCATCAATCATAAAGCGATGTTTTACATTGCTGTATTTTCCTAAGTATCTTTCCAGATATCGCCATTTATTTGGGCGTTCTAGGATGTCGCTAAAATATACCTTTCGCCAAAGTAGTCTAGAATCTCCCAGTCCAAAATGTTTGTTGGCGTCTAAGGCTAGTTTCAATACGTAAGTGCGAGAAGTCAATGAGGTGTCTCTTTTTAGTATAACTGGCAGACTAAGATGTGCTTCTCCTGCTTTAATCACATATAGAGAAGAGACCTCAGGGTTATCAAAGGCGACATAATGAACACCTGGCTGTGCGTTTAATGTGTCGGCAACATTTTCTTGCACAAGTTTTATGGGGCGGTCAAAGTCTTTAATACCTCCTGTGGCGTATAGGTCGAAATATACAGTGTCTTGTGTTACTGAGGATCCTTCGTAAACAAAAGAATATGATTTTGCTGTATCGTTGAAAGCGTAGTGGGTCCCATAAATTAAAGACGGGTCGGGACCAAACTCCAGGTGCTCGGAGCCTTCGTACGAACTGTAATCGCGCTCGCAGGAATAAAATATTCCCAAACAAGCAATTAGTGATATGATAATTTGTTTTTTCATTTTTGTGTTGTTTAATTATTTGGCGTATGGTTCGCTTATAGGTATTGGTACAACATATTTTATCTCTTTTACTTCGGGTGGGAGCCATAAGAAATTATCCTTACCTACGTTGAGCCTTTTATAAGCGTAAAATGCTTGACCTTCGGCAAAAAACTCCTTGCGGTATTCCTTAATAAGCTCTATTTTAACAAGCTCTGCATCGTTGGGTAGGGGAGCAGGAGAGAGGTTGCGACTAGCTCTAAAATCATCCCAATACTGCTGTCCCTTCGCAATGTCTGTGGCTGTTTCAATAGCTATTAAGTACATCTCGCTCAGACGTATAAGAGGGACTCTTCTGTAATCGCCGTTGAGAGACGAAGGCGCATTGTCCGAAACCTTATACTTAATTATAGAGTAGGCAGAAGTTCCGTTCTCTGAGGTATTAGTTTCCCAAAGCATTGTTTCTCTAATGTCAGAGCCAGTGTTGCCGTACAATTCGGTATTAACGATAATAGTGTTTGTGCCTTTTTTCAGGGTTTGGTTTCCGAATGTTGAAGTGTATAAATTATACATGTCGTAATTGTGTATCCCGAAAAATTGTTCTCCTGTTAGGTTATAATTACCTCCTGCAAAATCAGTGGCTTTACCTAAGGTTCTTTCTGTGCTAGCTATAATGTTGCTGGCGAGCTCATAAGCTTTATTCTTTTCACCAAACCATAGAGCAACTCTTGCCTGTAATGCTTTTGTCGCTTCGGCATTCATTCGTAGTGGACTCATAAATGAGTAGTTGCCATGTTGTTCCGCATCTGTCAGTAGGGTGTCGGCAGCAATCATATCTTTTTCGAGAGTTTTCTTATATTCGCCGTAATTAATATACGGATGATTGTCTTTAGATATGGTAGTAGCATACGGAAGGATGTCATCGCCAGTTTCAGTGTTGGGTACGGGGCCAAACATTCGCAGAATGTCAAAATGAATATAAGCACGAAGCCCCAAGCATTCGCCCTTTATCTGAGCATAAAGACCCTCAGTAGTAAACATATCTTGCTTTATGTCTAATTCCATCAGAATTGCATTTATTTCTGATATGGTGAAATACTGATGCTGAAAAATGTTCTCAATGTTGCGTTCTACCTTAGCATCACCATAATTAAACTTATTTAGATATTCTGGGGTGGTAGCTTCTTCAACATCCCACGATGAAACTAGATGCTCAATAGTGCTCATGCTTAGCTGTTTGCCATATGTCTGTTCGCTCTTCATTGCGATGTATACACCGTTTAGGGCGTCCTTAAACCCTTGTTCGGATTCAAACATCTCTTCTGCTGGTACTTGTCCTTCGGGCATTACCTTTAGCCATTCGTTGCACGAACTTAGCGTCAATATATAGCTCAGTCCGACAAGATATAATATATATGATTTCATATGTTTATCTTTATTTTTTAGTTGTCATATGTATTTCACAAGAAATTTTAATCATCCTTCTGTCTGTGAATTTGGAATATTAAAATTTACATGTTCGTTTCATAATTGTCGATTAATTGGATGGTTAAAAAATTACGTTAATACCAAACGCGAAATTCCTTGAGAATGGATAGCTTGTACCTCGTTCTCTTTTTACTGTAGATATGTAGAATAAGTTTCCAGCATTGCCTGTTAGTTCAAAATTTTCTATGCCCATATTCTTCACAAATTTCATAGATTTCAGGCTGTACCTTATGTTTATGTTCTGCATTGTGAGGGTATTTTCATTTTGGACAAAACGTGTTGATTTGTAAGTGGTTTTTGTGTCGAACAAGGATTTAAATGCAGCCTGATCGCCAGCTTGTTGCCAGCGGTCGTCGTACACACGACTGTCGACGTTGTACCTGTAGTTTGCATTCTCAACCCTGTTAATTAAAGTCGAGTTGTAGACCTGACCGCCGAGTCTGTATCCAAAAGACATGGTGAGAGATAGGTTTTTACGTCGGAACGAAGTATTTATATTTCCTTGAAGTTTGGGCTGTGTGTCTCCAGCATCTATTAAATCGTCAGAACTCCAGATATACGATTCTTCTCCATTCTTCTTTAGGTATACTTCTTTTCCTGTGCTTGGATCGATGCCTAATGAGCGCACCACCCATATTGTACTCATAGAATGACCCTCTTTATAGAGCTTATTGGGGTCAGCAGCTTCTTGGCGCTCCAGTTCTTCTTGCGCTTCTTTTAGGGCTTGCGATAATTCATTTATTTTATTGATGTTATGAATGCCCGAAATTCCAATGTTCCATGAAATACCTTTCGAATAGTCCCTAATAATAAACGATGTCAGTCTGAATTCTAAACCTCTATTCGAGACCTCTCCAATGTTTGCAACATAACTATCAAAGCCATTTGACGGAGGCAAATTTACTGATGATATCATGCCGTCGGTACGTTTGTTGTAGAAGTCTATACTTGCTGATAGACGTCCTTTCCAGAATTGCGACTCGAGCCCAAGGTTGTAGCTGAATGTTTGTTGCCACTCCAAATCGTCGTTACCTAAGGCCATTAAATATGCTCCTGAAAGGCTATAGTAGCGGTCGTCGGGATAGTATTTGTAGGTTGATAGTGCTTGATATGGGCTGAAATTCTGAGAGCCACGTGTTCCAACAGAAGCTCTTAATCTTAGCTGGTTGATGATAGAGCCTTTTAGGAACTCTTCTTCATGTATATTCCAACCTGCTCCAGCAGACCAAAATGGTGCAAAACGTCTGTCTGCTCCGAATTGCGACGAACCGTCTGTGCGTAACGAAAAGTCAGTGAAGTATTTGTTGTCGTACATATAGCTGGTGTTGAATGTTAGTCCAATGGAGCGCGATACACGGTCGGTGCCACTTGGGGCGCCATCTTTGGCATATTGAATAGCAGCTCCTATATAATCGACACTCTCGCTGGTAAATCCTTCAGCTTTAAATGTGTAGAATGAATTATTATTTTGTCGGATGTCGTAGTTGCCCCCTGCAAATATGACATGTTTGTCGTTCAGCACTTTGTTGTAGCTCAGGTTTAAGCTTCCATCGTAGTTGAAGCCTTTGCCCGAACCGTATTTGTATGAGCCTTTGCGGAAGAAATCAGCTTCCGAGAATTCGGCAAAGTCCGTATGACTTGCTGGTTTGTAGTTGTCTGAAGTGTTGCTTAGCTTGCTCAAACCTAAGCTAGCTCTGAGTTTCAGCGATTCTAAAATGTTCCACTCTGCGGATAAATTGTTTGTGATTTTAGTCTCTTCGTTTTTGTCGAATGTGTTTAGTTGAGCATTATACAAAGGGTTGGTAGGTAGCTTGTTCCATAAGTAGGAGTGGTTATTGTCTCCAAAGTTCCCTACTTGTTTTGTAATCTCTCCGTTCGCATCGTAACCAGTCCAATATGGGTTCATGGTAACATATTGCGAGAATGAACCGTAGGGGCTGTTCTCTTCATTTGTAACACCAACAATAAGGTTGTTTTGGAAGAGCCAGTTCTTACGACGTAGAACTATTTTTAGACTTCCGTTAAACACTTGTTTTCCAGAGCTTTTCATGACTCCTTTTATGTCGTTGTATTGTACGGTTCCAGAATAACTAAAGCTTCTATCCCCTCCTTCTATGCGTAGGTTGTGCTTTTGTCCTATGCCCGTATGCACAGGTTTAGATAGCCAGTAGGTGTCTACGCCTTTGTTCACTTGTGATAGGATTGTATTGTAATATTGTTTGAGCTTAAAATCGTCAAACGGGGTCTTGCCATTGTATAGGCCTACAGTGCGCTCTAGTTCCAGCTTCTCTCTGGCATTTAGCATGTTGTAGGAAGTGAGGTCGGGAGCTTCTATCATCATATCGCTTCGCAAAGTAATGCGCATATTTCCTTGTTCGGGCTGTTTTGTTGTTACCACTACCACTCCGTTAGCTCCGCGCGAGCCATATATGGCAGTTGCAGACGCATCTTTTAATATGGTTATTGATGCAATGTCATTTTCATTCATGTTTTGCAATATGCTCATGTTCGATTCAAAGCCATCAAGAATTACCAATGGAGTGTTTAACGATGCTGCGGCTTCGTCTTGTAAATCGCCCACATTAGGCAAGCTGGTGTTGCCACGAATTTGAATGTCTGGCAGACGATTGGGATCTGAACCAAAAGAGTTGCTCTCGATTATGTTGAAAGCTGGGTCGATGTTGCGAAGAGTTGCTAATACATCTCTATTGCCAAATCGTTGAAGTTCTTCGGCCTTCACTGTTGTAACTGCACCAGTATACGATTCGGCTTTACGTGTAAATAAACCTGTTATCACAACTTCTTCCACCTGACTTACATTGGGGAGGAGGCTGGCATTGATAATAGACTGTTTTCCTACCTCTTCGGTGTAGCCTTTTGTGCCAATAAACGAAAAACTGATACTTCCTGGGACTCCACTAGGTATGCTTAATTCGTATTCGCCATTGTGGTTGGTAACAATCATGACCAAAGGATTTGGAGCTCCCTTTTTTCGGAACACAACATTTACCCCTGCCATGGGATCGCCATTTTCGTCTACAACTTTACCCGTAATTACTCTGCTCTTGGAGTCTTGTTGCTGGGTAGCATTCGCACTTGTTACCGTCCCGATGGGGTCAGCGTTTGCCATTACGGCTCCAACCAAAGTGCTCAGAGCAATAAGCATTATTGTTTTTTGCATAATGCCTAAAGACTTATTCCTGTTTTGCATGCAGGAATTGATTAGGTGTTCATTTCTCATAAATTATAAAGTTATATTCATTCTGTATGTAATTTTGTTTATACAAATAAAGTCTGCCCATTCGGGTCTGTTTTCTCTACATTTAGTCATATTCTCGCACAAGAGCACGACTAAATTGGCTCGTTTTATGTGTATATTCTGTTTTGTTTGTAAATTTTCTGCAAGGATAAGAGAAAAGTTTGACTTAAAGAAATAAAAAGAAGATATTTGCAATATGTTAATCTTTGGCGTTTTTATTTTAGTCTCAATTGCCCTTGTTTATAATATGTTGCGTGTCTAGGTACAGGTCCTTGTGTAGACATCTTTAATATTGTTTGGCATTTTTACGCACATTGTTTTAATGCCTTTGTTATTAGGTGATTGTGCGCTGTGGCGCTTTGTGGTTGCTACTTTGAGAACGGTAGCTTGTTATTGTGTGTCTTTGACGTAGATATCTTTAGTAATGAGCTTGGCAGGCCTCTTTTATTTTAGAATGTTGCGGGTTAATTTTATCTATCTATGTAGCGTTGTTTTAACTGTTATTAAACAACGGTAGAATATATTTTTTTATTGCTTGTAGTTTTAGAAATGTGATTTTTTGTAATTAAAGTTATGGAGTTGCGTTTAATTTGTTATTTTGAGTCGAGAATAAAAAAAGAGCAGATGGTTTATTCTTAGTGCTTGTAGACTAAGAATGTTCATCTGCTCTATATTGTACCAGACTAAAACAAATAAACCTATATTATTGGTTAAGATATTTGTTTATCATTTGTTTTAATCCAGGTGTTGATGGACGTGGTGCTGCCGACGATGCTAAATTGCCGTTTTTGTCAATAACAATGAAACGAGGAATGCCCTTAATATTGTAAAATTTAGCGATGTCGCTATTCCATCCACCGGCAAAAAGCTGAATGCCTGATAGTTCTTCCTTCTTGACGAAGTCTGCCCATTTTTGTTTGTTTTTTTCTTCATCGATGGATACCGACATAAAAGCAACGTCTTTTCCGTGATATTCTTTTTCCAGCTTTTTGAAATGGGGTATTTCCTTTTTGCAAGGTCCACACCATGTTGCCCAGACATCAATAACGACCACTTTGCCTTTTAGGTCTGAAAGTGCTACCATTTTGCCGTTGATGTCAGGATATTTGAAGTCTACCGCTGGCTGTCCTTCCTTGTTGTCTTTTGCCAGGCGAGTTTTAATAGCGTCCATTCTGGCCTTCTGGTCTTCAGTGAGTATATACTTGCTTTCTCTAGCTTCATAGTCGATAAATGTTTGGTAGGATTTAAATCTTATGGCTTGTTCAACAGACATTTCTCCTATGAGGGTGTCATTTTTTATGATGCCGTGATAATCGTCTTTTAAGTCACCTCCTTTAAGAGCTTGAGTTGTAAAGAATAGGGTGCTAAGTAGACGTGCTCCTTGCGGATATTTTAGTATGCTGGCATTGGAAGTGATTTTGCTCACGTCCAAATCTCTGTAGTATTGGATAAAATCGTCACTTTGGGGGTGTGCCATGCGAGGTAGGTAATTGAAAGCCACTGCAAGATACATAAAGTCGTGCTCTTTGAAACTGTTGAAAGCCGTTTCAAATGTTGAGTTGCCTGTGCTAGTTATGCTCAGGGACTTAAGCTCTTCTAGTTTCTTTTCCAATAGAGGGAAGTAATTAACATAGGTAGATCCTACTTTTACTCCATTTTCTCTAACAAAGTTGTGTTCCAAGGGGAATACAAAATTGTGCCATTGCTCCATTGCTTTGTTTTCTTTTGTGTTGTCGCCTGTAAGTGTATATGTTGAGTCATTAAACTCTACATTTAGGACGTCGCCAGGTTTAAAATAAAAAGTGTACTTGCTAATGTTCATGCTACCCTTTTTTGTTCCAACTACGTATAATCCTTCTTTTTTCAGGGGAGTTGCTAGGCTGAACTTGTTGTCTAATGTTGGTATCGTGCTTGATATTTCTTCAAGTCTGCCGTCCACTATCTTGAACAAGGATACGCCTTCGTCTTTCCTGTCCCATTTTCCATTTATTACTGCCACTCCTCCATTTTTATTTGACGAAGAAGTGGTGCACGAACTTATTGCCAGCATAAGTATTAATGCTGATAGGAGTCCTAGGGTGAATGCTGATTTTTTCTTTGTTTTCATAATCGTTTTCTTTTTTCTTTTTATTATTCTACAAGCAGTTGCTTGTATGTTTCTTGCATTTCTTTGAGTTTTTCCGGGTTTGTTTCAGCCATATTTTTATGTTGAGAGATGTCGTCCTTAAGGTTGTACAGTTGCCATGTGCTGTCGCATCCTATTTCGATATTTACTCCTCTGGCAAGGAAGGCTCCTTTGTAGGGCGGAATCAGTACCCAGTTGCCATTGCGCAATACTGTTTTGTGAGACGCTTCCATTATAAGATTGCTACGACCTTCTTGGCTGTTTCCCATAAGAACCTCTAATAAAGCCTGGCTGTCGTCTGTGCTGACATCGCTACCTATTAGTTGTGCCATTGATGATAAAATGTCTATTTGGCAAATTAGAGCATCCGAGACAGTAGGTCTGATTTTACCTTTCCAATATGCCATAAAGGGGACACGTGTTCCAGCTTCAAACATACTGTACTTCCCTCCTCGTAAAATGCCTGTTTGCTTATGATTTCCAACTTTTTCTACAGCTTCGTCTTTATAGCCATCGTTGAGCACAGGACCATTGTCACTCGAAAAGATAATAAGGGTGTTGTCTAGTATACCTTCGGATTCTAGAGTGTTTAGTAATTCACCAACACACCAGTCGGCCTCTACAATAACATCGCCACGAGGTCCCATTCCTGATTTCCCAACAAAGCGAGGGTTCGGAGTGCGCGGCACGTGAGGCTGATGCATGGCATAGTACAAAAAGAATGGTTTCTCTTTATTTCCTTTGATAAAGTCTTGTGCCTTTGTCAAGAAATGGTCTGCCATGTCAACGTCTGACCAAAGTGCACTTTTGCCACCCTTCATGTATCCTATGCGTGATATTCCATTCACAATGCTGTGGTCATGTCCGTGGTCGTACATCATTGTCAGCATTTCGGGGTTTTTTCGACCTGTGGGTTCGCCTTCGAAATTGTGCTTGTAGCTCACTTCAATGGGGTCATTAGGGTTCAGATTGTCGACCTTGCCATTTTCAATGTACACCGTAGGCACGCGGTCTTGAGTTGCAGCCATGATATAAGAGTAATCAAAGCCGATATCGTTAGGGCAGGGGCTGATATGCTCGTTCCAGTCTATGTTTCCATTGCCTAGCCCTAGGTGCCACTTCCCAACGATGCCTGTATTGTACCCCTTCTCTTTGAAAACTTTAGGAAGCGTAAGCTGAGCAGTGTCGATGAGTAGAGCTGCTGAGCCAGGAAGTATTTGTACTCCCTTTTTTTTCCAAGGGTAAACTCCTGTTAGCAGTCCGTAGCGGCTAGGGGTGCAGGTGGATGACGTGGCGTGTCCATCGGTAAAGCGCACTCCCTCGTTTGCTATTTTGTCGAAATTAGGAGTTTTAAGAGATGTTGCTCCGTATGCACCAAGATCTCCGTATCCCAAGTCGTCCATATATATTATTATAACATTGGGTGTGCTAGGAGAGTGAGAATTAGTTTTGTCACAAGCTCCAAGAAGGATAGCGAGAAGTGCTGATAAAAACAGATAGTTATTTTTTTTATTTCTCATATGTTTAATATATTGCTTCCATAATAATATTGCCTCTGGCTTTTGTTTCGTTCACCAAAATCCTTGTTTTATTGGGCTTGAAGCCCTCGTTACGGCGTTCCAATACATAATCTGGGTTAAAACCGACTGTATGAAAGACTCGAGTGTTTATGTTTCATCCCAAAAATTTGTCAAAAGTAATGATTTTTGGCGTTAAATGTAGTGAAAAGCTCAGGTAATTTACTATTTTTGTCCCAATTGTAAATTAATGATTAGAGGTATGATTTTTAGACGCTTGTTGTTACCAGTAGTCTGTTTGCTTGCCGTAAACGTAGCGCAGGGGCAGAGTTCAATCTATAAAAATGGATGGATAGATTTCAATAAAAATGATGTGATGGATGTTTACGAAGACCCATCGGCACCCATCGAAGAACGTGTGCGAAACTTATTGCAACAGATGACTTTAGATGAGAAAACTTGTCAGATGGCGACTCTCTACGGATATGGGCGAGTTCTTAAAGATTCATTACCTACAGTAGAATGGAAAGATGAAATTTGGAAAGATGGTATTGCCAATATAGACGAGCAACTGAATGGAGTGGGGGGAGGTAGAAAGCGCTCGCCACATCTAATGTATCCTTTTAGCAAACATGCAGAGGCAATAAATACTACACAGCGCTGGTTTGTCGAGCAAACGCGCTTGGGAATACCTGTTGATTTTACCAACGAAGGTATTCACGGACTTAATCATACCAAGGCAACACCTTTGCCTGCTCCTATAAACATAGGGAGTACATGGAATCGTTCGTTGGTGCATCAGGCAGGCGATATTGTCGGTAAGGAAGCAAAAGCCCTGGGCTATACTAATGTTTATGCTCCAATCCTTGATGTCGCTCGCGATCCGCGATGGGGGAGAGTGCTAGAATGTTACGGCGAAGACCCTTACCTGATTAGTGAACTAGGCATTCAGATGGTAAATGGGATACAACAAAATGGTATCGCGTCAACATTGAAGCACTATGCAGTGTATAGTATTCCAAAAGGAGGACGAGATGCAAGTGCACGCACTGACCCTCATGTTGCTCCTCGTGAGTTACACGAAATTTTTATGTATCCCTTCAAAAAGGTGATACAGAAGGCGTATCCCAAAGGAGTGATGAGTAGCTATAACGACTGGGATGGTGTGCCTGTTACGGCTAGTCATTATTTTCTTACTGAACTTCTGCGTTGGGAATATGGCTTTAAGGGATATGTGGTGAGCGATAGTGAAGCAGTTGAGTTTGTACAGAGCAAGCATCATGTTGCTGGGACCTATGAAGATGCTGTCCGACAGGTTGTTGAGGCAGGCTTGAATGTTCGCACAAACTTTACTAAGCCTTCTGATTATATATTACCATTGCGAAAGATAGTGAAGGGAGGGAGATTGTCTATGGCATCTGTCAACCGCATGGTTGCTGATGTCCTGCGAGTAAAATTCGAATTGGGATTATTTGACCACCCTTTTGTAGAGAATCCCAAAGCTGCCGATGAGATAGTAGGAGTTGATAAACATGGCGACTTTGCCCTTGATATTCAAAAGCAGTCGCTAGTCCTGCTAAAGAATGATGGGGATTTATTGCCTCTCGATAAAAAGAAAATAGGTAAGATGCTTATAACTGGACCATTGGCTAAAGAAACTAACTATATGGTAAGTAGATATGGACCACAGGGACTAGAAAATATTACTGTGTACGATGGACTTAAAGATTATCTATCGGGTAGCGTAGATGTTATTTATGCTAAAGGGAGCGAAGTGACAGATGCCAACTGGCCAGATAGCGAGATTGTTCCAACACCTCTTACCAGCGAAGAGCAGGCAATGATAAACGAGGCGGTACAAGCAGCAAGCAATTGCGATGTTGTAGTTGCTGTGCTGGGAGAGGACGAGCATTGCACAGGCGAAAGCAAATCGCGCACAAGTCTAGATTTGCCAGGACGACAGCAACAATTGTTGGAAGCTTTGCATGCTACAGGAAAGCCAGTAGTGCTGGTGCTAATAAATGGGCAGCCATTGACAATAAATTGGGCGGACCGCAATATTCCTGCAATTCTCGAAGCTTGGTTTCCTGGACAGCGTGGTGGCGAAGCAATAGCACAAACGCTCTTTGGCGATTACAACCCTGGTGGGCGTTTGCCGATAACCTTCCCCAGAAGTGTAGGTCAGATAGAATTTAATTTCCCTTTTAAACGCGGTTCTCATGGTGCACAGTATTTCTCAGGACCTAACGGTTCAGGCAATACAAGAGTAAACGGAGCATTGTATCCCTTTGGCTACGGCTTGAGTTACACTTCTTTCTCGTATACAAATTTATTAGTGAAACAAGAAACTCCATACTCGGGAAGCCCTGTAAATGTGTCTGTTGATGTTAGCAATACGGGGAAGTATGCCGGAGACGAGGTAGTACAACTGTATGTCAGCGACAAAGTTAGTAGTGTTATTTCCTACGAATCGTTGCTCAGGGGCTTTGAACGCATACCTTTGCAAGCTGGAGAAACAAAAACAGTGTCGTTCGTGCTACTCCCCGAAGATTTGCAAATATTGGATAGAAATATGAACTGGACGGTAGAGCCAGGAGAGTTTGAAGTGCGCATCGGAGCATCGTCGACAGATATAAAGCTAAAAGAGACATTTGAGGTGGAGTGAAACATGCATGCAAAGAGTAATCCAAGAATATGACTTGGAAGCGCTACATTTGAACTATCGTTCTTTGTGTTTTGTTGTTTTATAATAAAATAAAACAGAAGGTAGTGTCCTTGTAGTTAGTTTCTTATGAAGCATGTTTTGTTTTTGTTTGTATATTGTCAAATTCATGTATATATTTGCCAAAAGGAACGATATAAAAACGTTCCACTTTAGTTGCTTCAAAACGTATATTCAAGTTCCTATTATAATACTGGAGGTGTGAAATCAAAACAAGAAACAGTGGATGCTCAACTGGTCTTAAAACTGAAGGAAGGGGAGGTGCAGGCCTTCAATAGTTTGTTTAAGACTTATAGTTCAAAGCTCTACGTATTTGCACTTGGCTATTTGAAATCCAAAGAGGATGCCGAAGGTTTGGTACAAGAGGTATTTATAAAGGTTTGGGATAAACGCACAAGCTTGAAACCAGAGTTGTCGTTTAAATCTTTTATCTTCACCATAGCCTACAACATCGTAAAGAAAACATTTAGGGCAAGAGCTCAATTTAGGCATTTTGCCGATACTGAGGTGTTAGATTATGTTTCTGTAGAAACGACAGAAGTGCTTGATTATAATTCAACAAAGAATCTTATTTTTGATATAGTTAAACTATTGCCCGAAAAACGTAGGATGGTTTTTGTGAAAAGCCGTTTTGATGGACTGACTAACGAGGAGATAGCAAAAGAATTTGGTATATCAAAGAAAACCGTTGAAAATCATCTTAACTTAGCAATAAAGTATATCAGGGGCAAATTGAGCGATAGCGACCTAGCTTTAATGCTATTCTTCAGCTTGTTTATAAGCTGATTGTCACTAGGATGTAAAAAAAAGTGTTTTTGGCTTGGGTGTAAAGAGTTATTTGTGGATATAACTATTAGAACAGTTATTGATTGCAAATGAAAAAAGACGATTTAGACCGTTTGGAAGAGTATTTTAAGAATGAAACTTCGAATGACAAATATGCCGAAGAGATTTTTGGTAATGATGAGTGTGAAGAGGACTTAAAAAAAGCAATCCGCTCAAAATGGATGGAAATCTTGTCTTCTTCTACGTTTGAGTATGATTTGGATCATATTTTACATAAGATACACTTTGAGATAAATTCCAGAAAACCAGTCTATTCTATAACTAATGTTCTATACAAGAGCTTTTCTAATATTGCCGCAATTCTTGTGTTGCCACTGTTACTACTGAGTGCTTATTATATTTATAATGATTACAGTCAGACTGTGCAGTATGCCGAGATTGTTGCGCCCAAAGGAGAAAAAGCAAGATTTGTGTTGCCAGATGGTTCTTGTGGCTACCTAAATTCAGGAACGAGTCTGAGATATGCATATCCATTTGATGAAGAGAGGATTGTTAGCCTGTCTGGAGAGGCCTTTTTTGACGTAGCTCATTCTGATAAAACTTTCGTAGTGCAAACACAGGGGTTAGATATTAAAGTCCATGGAACAGTATTTAATGTATGTGCATATGATGACGATTCTCAGATAACGACCACTCTAGAGGCTGGTAGCATCTCGGCAATGCGGCATTCGGATGGTAAGGCTGTAAAAATAAAGCCAAACCAACAAGTGATATTTGATAAGAATACTCAGAAAATCAGTTGTGTAGATGTCGATATTGATTTGTATACCTCGTGGAAAGATAAGATGCTACGCTTCCAAAATACACCATTTGTCGAAGTTGTTAAAAAGATGGAACGCTGGTATGATGTGCGAATAGTGCTGTCCGAAAAGCTTAAGTATTCTCAATATTACACCATGACGGTTAAAACAGAGAGCCTGCGCGAAATGCTTGAGCTTATGAAGGTTACCACGCCTATGAAGTATGAAGTAAAAGAAGATTCTGTGTATATAACAAACATAAAATGAGATGCTTATGGAATGAGTTTATTTTATCCCGAACCATACATTGGATCGCTGTAGCTAGGTCTTCAAACTTGATGAAACATTTTTTTTGATGCATGAAGCGTAGCGCCACTATGATGAGTGAAACAAAAGGTCAGCGAAGCCTTTGTTTTGAAGAAAAGAGGATTTGCATATCGGTATAAATCCTCTGTTAATAATTATCCCGAAAGGGAGATGTCTTACTTAATAATTTAAATTTTATGAAGGAAATATCTATTTGTAATTTAGGCCTTGACGGTAAGGGTTTGCAAGGTCTTGTCAGAGCTGTACTCTTAGCTACGTTTGTACTATACGTCGCATTGTTCCCAGCTTCAGCCTCTGTATATTCGCAGAGTGTATCCCTCGACTTAAAGTTGGAGAGCTCCACAATCGAGTCGGTTTTAAAGGAAATAGAACAGCAGAGCGAATTCTCTTTTTTGTATAACAATAAGCAGATTGACGTGCAGCAAAATGTCAGTATAGATGTGAAGGATAAATCTATAAATGAGGTTTTGTCTGATGTGTTAAAAAACACCAATATAAGATATCTTATCAGAGATAGGCAAGTGGTGCTGTATAATAAAGATATACACACAAAAAACGAGATGGAGAAGATTATGCTTGCGCAAACTCAGCCGCAAAAAACAATAACTGGTAAGGTTATTGACGAGAGTGGGCTAGGGATGCCTGGAGTTGCAGTCGTCCAGAAAGGAACGACAATAGGAAGCATCACAGACGTCGACGGCAAGTTCTCGGTGAGTGTTCCAGAAGGCGCAATTTTGCAGTTTTCGTTCATGGGAATGAAAACGCAGGAGGTTACAGTAGGTTTGGAAGGAACGATAAACATAAGCATGGAACCCGACGCCATCGGCCTCGAAGAAGTCGTTGCGATAGGCTATGGAACGCAGAAGAAAAGTCATTTGACTGGCTCTGTAGAAGTTGTTGATGCAAAAAAAATGGAAAATCGCCCTGTGACAAGTACCAGTGCCTTGTTGCAAGGACAAGTAGCTGGTTTGACCTTCAGTACCCCAAACGGAGGTAATGCGCCTGGATCTAATATGACTTTGCAGATTCGTGGGCAGGCTGCTTTGTCTGGAACAACTCCTCCGTTGGTGGTTATTGATGGTGTCCCTTCGGATATGGATGCTTTCAATGCTTTGAATCCTAATGATATAGAGAGCGTGTCGGTGTTGAAAGATGCAGCTGCAACTGCCGTGTATGGAGCACGCGCCCCATATGGAATATTGTTAATAAATACAAAGATGGGAAAGAAAAATGAAAAGCCTAAAATTAGCTATTCTGGGAATTATGGTGTTGTCACTCCAGTTAGAACTCCTAAAACAGTAGACTCTTATACTTTTGTGTTATCTAAGAATCAAGCCGCTGTAAATGGTAGACAATCGCCTGCTTTTGGAGAGGAACAGATTGCTTTGATTTTGGACAATATAAACAATCCAGGCAAGTATACGGATGAAGAACTGAATCCAGTCGTAAGTGGAAATTGGGGAGCTAGCCCAGCTTACAATAATAATTGGATGGATATCTGGTTGCGTTCTTCTTTTAGGCATCAGCACAATCTGTCTTTACGAGGTGGAGGAGAGAATAGCTCATATTTTGTTTCTACTGGTTATGTTTATCAGCCAGGAAACCTTTCTTTTGTAGAAAAATTTGATGATTATAAACGGTTTAATCTAAATGGAGGACTTACTGTTGAGGTGAATGATTGGGTAACTATGACTTATCGTTCTCGTTACTCTCATGAAACTTCTAAAGAACCGACAACAGAATATAATGCAGGCCGTTATCGGCTTTATTCATATGCTTATAGTACTTGGCCAATACAACCACTATATTTCCCAGACGGAAGTTTATCAAATGCTTCTCGAGCTTTGGTAGCTGTAAATGGAGGTCAAAGAGATAATAAAAAACACCACATTGACAATATCCTGTCTTTTGATTTTTCTTTGGTAAAAGGACTTTCGGTCCATGTTGATGGAACATGGCGCATAGATTTTTCTGATTATCAGTCGTTGAGAAAAGAAGTGTATCAAAACATGCCTTCTAAAGATCAAGTGCTGGTTGATGGAACTGAATCATTTCTTGTGAAACAAGCAAGCTTAAATCAATATTGGACGGTTCAGTCTTACGTGGCTTATGAAAGGAGTTTTAGGGGGCATACATTCCGTATGCAGTTAGGAGTGCAAGCAGAGGAGAATAATTACAGATTATTGGAGGGGACTGGCAAAGATTTGTTTTTGCAAGATTTGGATGCACTAAAAATAGCTCAAGGAGAACGAACGTCTTCAGATAAACTTAATGACTGGGCTACAGCTGGTTTTTTCGGACGATTCAATTACAATTTTAAAGAACGTTATTTGTTAGAAGTGAATGGGCGCTATGATGGTTCTGGTCGGTATGTTAGAGGTAAACGTTGGGGAGTCTTTCCTTCTGGGTCTATCGGTTGGGTGATGAGCAGGGAAGCTTTTTGGCAGAAATTAGAGTCTATAATAAATTCTTCAAAACTGAGAATGTCTTACGGGACATTAGGAAATCAAGGTAATTCGTATGGTTATTTACATGTCCCTACTATGGGTGTAGGTGCACAAACTCCTTGGATTTTTGACGGAGAAAGGTTAGCATACGTTACAACACCTAAAATATTGAATATGAATCGCACATGGGAGAAGATTACAACATCTGAGGTAGGATTGGAGTTAGGGTTGTTGAATAATAAGTTAATAGTTGAAAGTAATTATTTTAGGAGACGTTCTTGGGATATTATAGGTCCTCCAGACCCAACTACTGCCGTATTAGGGGTAAGTGCTCCTCAAGTGAATAATGCAGAGTTTGTGACTAAAGGTTTTGAGTTGCAGATTAATTATAGGGATTTCTTCTTTTCTAATTGGGTTTATAATGTCGGATTTACTCTCTCGGATGCAACAAGTGAAGTTACTAAATACAATACTGCTACCAATTCAATTAGTGGATGGTATGAGGGTAAGAAATTTGGTGAAATATGGGGATACGAAGCAAATCGTTTACTTAGAGACAGTGATTTCGGTGAAGACGGAAAGCTGTTAATAAATCAAAGTAAGATTCATGCAAAATGGAGTTCTGGAGATGTAAAATATGAAGATTTAGACGGAGACAGAGAGATTACCACAGGAAATTCTACTGTTGAAAAGTCTGGTGATTTAAAAGTAATAGGGAATTCGACACCTAGATATCGTTTTGGTGTTAATTTAGGAACAGAATACACTTTTGTAAAAGCAGGTAAGCTTGGGTTATCAATTTTTTTGGAAGGCCTTGCCCAAAGAGATATATTCTTGGGCGATTCATTCTTTTATTGGGGAACGCCTCCAGCTGGTTGGGAAAGTGCTCATAGCAGATCTATATACGAAGGTGAAAATTTAGATTTTTATAGGGATGAAAATACGGAAGCTCGTTTATTGAAACTGTTAGGATTGAATACAAATTCTTATTTCCCGCGCCCATATGATTCGAGAGAAGGTAATAAGAACGCGAAAACAAACAGTCGTTATTTGCAAAACGGAGCTTATATGAGGCTAAAAAACTTGACAATTACCTATACTTTTCCAAAGAAATGGGTGAAGAGGGTGCATACTGAAGGCTGTCGTATATACTTCTCTGGTGAGAATTTGTTTGTGCTGTCAGGTTTGCCTTCTTATATTGATCCTGAATCAACTGGACGCGCATATCCACAACAAGCAGTTTATTCCTTTGGTATTAATGTTGATTTTTAAAATTAAAGTATATGAAAAAAATAGATGTCGCTAGTTTACTACTTCTATCTTTTATGTTCATCTCATGTGATGATTTTTTGGATAGAGCTCCGTTAGACCAGATTTCACAAGCAACATTCTGGAAAACACCAGAACAATTAGATGCTTATATTGTTGGTAAATATAATTGGTTGCCAGGGCAACTGAGTGCAACTGGAATGGGATATTATATATCTGATATTTCTTCGGACGACATGTTGCAAGAAACCTATTACCAATCATGGATGAATGGAGAAAATAACACAATCCCGACTACTGGAAACGGTTGGGCTTGGGGAAGTATTCGAGATATTAATATGTTTTTTGATAATTATCATTTATGTGAATCGCCTTTTGATGCGTATAAACAAACTTATGGGGAGGCTTGTTTTTTGAAAGCATTAAAATATCATGAGTTAGTTATGATGTTTGGGGCAGTACCGTGGTATACTCATGTTATTCAATATAATGATGTCGAGATGCTCAACAAAGCCCGAGATTCTCGTGCTTTAGTTGTTGATTCGATCATGACTCTAATTGATAAATCGGTTGATTGTTTAAAATTACGTTCTGAAGTTGGTTGCAATCGATTAAATAAAGAGTCAGCGCTGGTTTACAAGTCGAGAGTTGCATTGTATGAAGCTACATGGGCAAAGTATCATAATAATACTGATTTTGCTTCAGGGGTTGATGCCAATAAATACTTTAACAAAGTTATAGAGGCGTATGAGCAATTCAAGAAATTGTGTGGAGGTTTTGAAGGGAAACTCTATTCAACAGGAAACCCAGATAGTGACTATTATAATTTGTTTAATAGATTTGATTATTCTAATATAGAAGAAGTTGTATTATCTAAGGATTATTCTAGAGCATTGAGCGTCCCGAATAATTTGGGTATGTTTACTTGGTTATATGGTTATGGTGGATGTTCCTATACTTTGGACTTGATTCAGAGTTATTTATCTAAAGATGGGACGTCCGTTGATATCACAGATTTGAGTGAAGTCTCAGAAATTGGTGCTAGCTACTTGATGGAATTATCGGATAAATTAGATCCTCGCTTCAAGCAAAGTGTATTTGTTCCAGGTGATTTGATTAGTTCTGTGACCCCCCCGTATAAAGATTCTTTGTTTGTAGTTCCTCAGTTGCATCTCCCTGATTTAGAGAGAAATACTGCAAGTGGATTTTCTCCCAAAAAAGGACATAATCCAGAGAGCCCAATTCAGAACCAAGTAGATCCGTTAATAGACGGTATTGGTTTTAGAATTCCTGAGTTAATGTTAAATTACGTGGAAGCATATGTTGAGTTGAATGATAACTTCCCAGATATGTCAGACAATATAGATTTATTGAG
>JBKECH010000069.1:0-55424 GCA_047974415.1 Bacteroidales bacterium
CATTTTGGCGAAGCGCAAAAAGAGAGCTTTTCTTCAATCGCCATTTTGGCGAAGCACAAAAAGAGAACTTTTCTTCAATCGCCATTTTGGCGAAGCACAAAAAGAGAACTTTTCTTCAATCGCCATTTTGGCGAAGCACAAAAAGAGAGCTTTTCTTCAATCGCCATTTTGGCGAAGCGCAAAAAGAGAGCTTTTCTTCAATCGCCATTTTGGCGAAGCACAAAAAGAGAACTTTTCTTCAATCGCCATTTTGGCGAAGCACAAAAAGAGAACTTTTCTTCAATCGCCATTTTGGCGAAGCACAAAAAGAGAGCTTTTCTTCAATCGCCATTTTGGCGAAGCGCAAAAAGAGAACTTTTCTTCAATCGCCATTTTGGCGAAGCGCAAATTTGATTTGTAATAAAATAAAACATATCTTGCGGAAATTAATTTTTAATAAACTGTATACTATGAATTATTCTAAGATTATCAAAAGTGCGCGAATAGCAGACCTGAGCGGATCTGCAAACGAGATTGTGAATATCTACAAGAAGAGCAATATCAGCGCCTATCCGGATTACCAGCCAATGGTGGTAGAAATCGAGAAGCAGAATTCGATGCTTATTACTGCTATAAACAAAAGCAAGGCTCAGTCTGAGCAAGCAGACATGGATGCCAGGCGAGACGAGTGTGTGTCGGCCATTAATGCGCTTGCCTTGGGATATTTGAACGTGCCAGCGGAGCCTATAAAATCGTCGGCAAATAAATTCTGGACAATATTCAGCAAGTATGGCACAAAGATTAACAACCTCAGCTACACCGCAGAAAGTGCGCAGATTAAGTCTTTGCTAGAGGAGCTTACGGCTGCTGACATGGTCGGCGCAGTGTCTGAGCTTCCGCACATGGAAGGGCTGATTGCCAATTTGCAAACTGCTCAGGCTGAATTTGAGAAAGCGGAGCTGAAGTATGACTCTGAAAGTGCAACGCTGAAGGGCGAGGATTCTGCATCGACAATCAAGCCACTAATGCTTCAGGCTTTGAATGTTGTGGTGGATTATCATAATGCCATCGTTCAGTTTAAGGATGAGAATTTCAAGAATATTGCCGACACGATTGACAAGGTTGTTCGCGACCTGAATGTCATCACCAAGAGTAGGCGTGGGAAGAAGAATGAAAGTACGCAGGACGCCCCCCCCATATAATGCCTGCGCATAAATAGATTGGGGCTTGGGCTTTGTGTTTCGGCCTCCTATAAATTTAGGTTATGCATTGGAGCACTCGCTGCGGAGTTTCTCGGAGATAAAAAAAGGGCCACCAATCACGGTGAGCCCTCTTTTTTTTTATATAGAAATGATAAATTAATCTTCTCTTTCTTATCCGCCAAAGTCGTCGTATCGGACGTTTTCTTTCGGCACTCCGTAGTCGTGGCACATTTGCACTACTGCTTTGTTCATCATCGGAGGTCCGCAGAAGTAGAATTCAATATCTTCGGGGGTATCGTGGATGTCTAGGTAGTTTTTCATCAGTGCCTGATGTACAAATCCTGTAAATCCGTCGCCATCCTCGTCGTGTATATCTTTTTTCACTTTCCAATTGTCTTCTGGAAGGGGTTCGGAGAGCACTATGAAGAATTTGAAATTAGGGAATTTCTTCTCTAGCTCTCTAAAGTAATGAACGTAGAATAGTTCTCTTTTAGATCGTCCTCCGTACCAATATGTTACTTTTCGGCCTGTTTGCATTGTTCTGAATAGCTGATACAGGTGCGAGCGCATTGGCGCCATTCCTGCTCCTCCGCCAATGTATATCATTTCGGCATCGGAGTTTTCGTTTATGAAGAATTCGCCGTAAGGGCCTGATATTGTTACTGTGTCGCCGGGCTTGCGCGAGAATATGTATGATGATGCGATTCCGGGGTTTACGTTCATCCATCCGTTTTTGCTTCTGTCCCACGGTGGTGTTGCCACGCGCACGTTCAGCATTATTTCGCGGCCTTCGGCGGGGTATGATGCCATTGAGTAGGCTCGTTCTGCTGGTTCGGGGTTTTTCATTACTAGGGGCCAGAGCTTGAATTTGTCCCATTCGTCTTTAAACTTCATTGGGTTTTCGGGGTGGTCGGTTGGGTGGGCGGTAATGTCTATGTCTTCGTATTTAATCTCGCATTTTGGGATTTCGATCTGAATATATCCTCCTGCCTTGTAGTCCATATCTTCGGGAATTTCTACTACAAATTCCTTGATGAATGATGCGACGTTGTAGTTTCGTACAACTTTTGCTTCCCATTTTTTGATACCAAATATTTCTTCGGGGACATGTATTTCCATGTCTTCTTTTACTTTTACTTGGCATGCCAGGCGCCAGTTGTCTTGTTGTTCTTTGCGCGAGAAGAATCCGGTTTCGGTTGGTAGTATTGACCCTCCGCCCGATTCTACTTGGCAACGACACATTCCGCACGAACCTCCTCCGCCGCATGCCGAGGGGAGTAGTATTTTGTTGTCGCCAAGGTTAGACAGTAAGGTGGTTCCTGGTGTTGCGTCTATTTCTTGCTCGCCACCGTTGATTTTTATTTTGGTAATGCCCGATGGCAGTAGCTTTTTCTTTGCGTATAACAGTATTGATACCAGCAATATTATTACAAGTAGGAATACGATTATACTCGTAAATATAACTGTTGTGTCTATCGTTAATAATATCATTTCATTTAATGTTTTAAAGTTTTATTCCGCCAAAGCCCATGAATGCGATTCCCATAAGCCCAACAATTATAAAGGTGATGCCCAGGCCTCTTAGTGGTGCTGGCACATTAGAATATTGTATTTTTTCGCGGATTGCAGCCAAGCCGATGATTGCTAGTAACCAACCGACTCCAGAGCCTAGCCCGTAAGCGCTTGCTTCGGCAAGGTTCAGGAATTCTTTTTGTTGCATGAACAAGGATCCTCCTAGTATAGCGCAGTTCACTGCTATCAGTGGTAGGAAGATGCCTAGTTGGCTGTACAGCGCAGGTGCGTATTTCTCGACTATCATTTCAACCAATTGTACCATCGAGGCGATGACGGCTATGAACATTATGAAGCTCAGGAAGCTGAGGTCTACTCCGGCAAAGTTATCGCCAAGCCACGACAGGGCGCCTTCTTTCAATACATAGTTTTCTAGTAGGTAGTTTACTGGAACCGTTATGAATAGTACAAATGTTACTGCCAGCCCCAGTCCCATTGAGGTTTTTACGGTTTTGGACACTGCCAGATAAGAACACATCCCAAAGAAAAAGGCAAATACCATGTTTTCTATGAAGATGGACTTGACAAATATGTTTAATAGATTTTCCATTAATCTTTACTTTTTAGAATTAATCTTTAGTTTGTAAACTCTTGTTTCTACTGCGGTGTATCCATATTATAATTCCTACCAACAGTAGTGCCACTGGAGGCATTGCCATCAGAGTGTTGTTTTCGTAAAACCCTCCGTTGGCAGAGTACCATGCATCGGGGATTATTTTATATCCCAACAATGTACCTGCTCCGAAGAATTCTCTGAAGGCTCCAAGCACAACCAAGATAAGGCCGTATCCTAAGCCATTGCCGATACCGTCTAGCACTGATGCCCATGGTTTGTTGCCTAGGGCAAATGCTTCGAGGCGCCCCATGATTATGCAGTTGGTAATAATCAGTCCAACAAATACTGACAATTGTTTGCTGACGTCGTATACAAAGGCTTTCAGCACTTGGTCTACGACGATTACTAAGAAGGCGACAACAATAAGTTGTACTATGATTCTTATTCTTGAGGGGATGGTGTTTCTGATTAAAGAGATAATCAAACTCGACATGACGACAACAAACGTTACCGATAGTGCCATTACCAATGATGGTTTTAGCTGAATGGTAACAGCCAATGCCGAACATATACCCAGAACCTGAATGGTAATAGGGTTGCTGATGCTAAGTGGATTAGTAAGCAGCTGTTTGTTTTTCTTTGAAAATAATGCTTCTTTTTCACTCATGGCTACTACTGTTTTTTATTCTTAAAATATGGTTCGTAAAGAGCGATGCAGTTGTTAATCATATTCTGAAGTCCTTTGCTGGTTAGGGTTCCTCCTGTGATGCCATCGACTTTGTACTGTTCTTCTGCTTTCTCTCCTTGTTTTGCTATTGTAAAAGCTTTGAAGCTGGCTTCTGCGTCGAAGAGTTTTTTGCCTTTGAAGTGTTTTTGGAAGCTCGCTTCTGCTATTTCTGCTCCAAGTCCGGGGGTCTCGCCTTTGTGGTCGAACACTGCTCCTTCGATGGTTTGCATGTCGCTATCTAAGGATATATATCCCCAGATAGGGCCCCAGAGTCCTGTGCCATAAAGAGGGATAATATATTTTGATGAGCCATCGTCGGCAACAAGGATAAAAAGAGGGAGCTGTTGCTCGGCTTCTGCTTGGGCTTTCAGCTTTTTCATGTCTACCTTGAATGCTTCACTTTCCGAGGCTTTAGCGCCTTCAAATACTTTAGCGTCGCCTTTATTGTTAACCAGGTATGCTTTTATTTTGCCGTTGAAGGTAGTTTCTGCATCGGCTTTCCCTACCATTAGGTTTGCGGCGCCAAGGATGTTCTGTTGTTTCTCGGTTTTCACGTTTGCGTCCTGATAGGGCTTCAGTACAAGATATAGGGTTGCTAAAGTTGCTGCAACAATCAGTACTATTATTGTTGCATATGTGAATATATATGAGTTTTTATTTACATTCATTGCTTTATGTTTTTAGTTTGCTTTTACTTTAGCTCTCTTCAACCTCCTGTTCACATTTGCTTGTACCACATAATGGTCGATAAGCGGTGCGAAGGTATTCATAAGCAATATTGCCAACATCATGCCTTCGGGGAATGCTGGGTTTAGCACTCTGAAGATCATCACAAATACTCCTATCAATATTCCGTAGATCCATTTTCCTGTTTCCGTTTGTGCTGCTGATACTGGGTCGGTTGCCATGAATACAGCTCCAAATACGAAGCCTCCTATTACAAGGTGATGCCATGCTGGCACTGCCATGTATAGGTTGTCGCCGGCTGCCAGGTTGAACAACATGCCTGTTCCTAATGCTCCGACAACTGTCGCCAACATAATCTTCCAGCTGCCGATACCTGTCCAGATGAGTATTATTGCGCCAATAAGTATTGCGATGACAGAGGTCTCGCCAATTGAGCCAGGTATTAGTCCCGTTATTGAGTCTATTATGCTGAATGATGATGCTCCGCTTTCGGATGCTGCTAGCCTTGCAAGTGGGGTTGCGCTAGTGAATCCGTCGACTATTTTATCGCCTGCATTATTTGCAATCCAGACTGTGTCGCCACTCATTCGCCCAGGATATGCAAAGAATAAAAATGCTCTTGCTATAAGCGCTGGGTTCCAGATGTTCATTCCTGTTCCTCCAAATACTTCTTTGCCGAGGATAACAGCAAATGCTGTTGCTAGAGCAACCATCCATAGTGGCGTTGTGGGTGGTAATACTAATGGTATTAGTAGTCCTGAGACTAAGAATCCTTCGTTTATGCCGTGACCTCGTTTTTGTGCGAAGTAGAATTCTATACCTAGCCCTACAAGGTAGGATACTATTACTATTGGAAGGACCTTCATTAATCCATATAGAAACATGCTCCAGATGGATTGCGACGCCAAATCGCCAATTGATAAGTAATGTTGATGACCAACGTTGTATGTTCCGAAAAGGAAGGCAGGCATCAGGGCCATCACCACCACTATCATTGTGCGCTTTAGGTCGATATTATCGCGAATGTGAGCTCCGTTGTGGCAAGTCTCTTTGGGGACAAAAAGAAATGTCTCGAATCCGTCGAATACAGATTGAAACATGTGCAACTTTCCACCCTTCTCAAAATTTGGTTTTATTTTATCTAAGAATTTTCTCATGTCAGTGGAATTTACCCTATTTCTGTTATCATTGTGTTAATGCCCTCGCGCAGGATATTTTGCACGTCAATTTTGGATGTGCAAATGACTTCGCAAAGAGCCAAATCTTCTTCTATCACTTCGTAGATACCTAGTTGCTCCATCTTATCGATGTCGTTGGCAAGAATGGCTTTTAATAGATATACTGGAAGGATATCCATGGGCAGGACTTTTTCGTATTGTCCGCTCATTACAAAGGCGCGTTCTTCGCCGTGTGTGTTTGTGTCTAGGTTGTATTTTCGTTTTGGGCACATCCACCCGAAGAATGTACGAGAGACGCTAAATTCTGAAATTCCTGGCGTTGCCCATCCAAGGAGTTTGTAGTAGTCGCCATCGGGGATGCTGGTAATCAGGTTATGAAAACTTCCCAGGTAGCCGTCTTCTACAACGCGTTGCCCTGTAAGGATGTTACCACTTATTATTCTTGAATTTGGCATTTTTGTTTTGCCTGTGGGTTTGTCAATTGTAAGTAGGGACTTAATTTGAGCACCAAGAATTGTCGGAATATATCCTTTATCTTTAGCTCTGGTTCCTGCAACTTTGACATTCAGAGATACATCGTATATTCCTTTAGAAAAGAGACGACCAATGTATACTACTGCTTGTGGCGAGATGGTCCAAACTTTCTCTCCTTTGTTCAATGGCGAGATTTTTGAGATCTGCACCCCTACGTTGCCGGCAGGATGAGCTCCTTCAAAGCGGTTGTACTCAACTCCGTCTATTCCCTCGAAAATAGATTTTGACACTTTGGCATTGAGTCCTAGACGAACTTTTCCGGTGGTAAGCTTCTTCAGAATCTCTACGCCAGACTTAAACTCGGCGACATCACTGCACAAGGAATGCTCTAAATCGTTTGCCAAGGGCGAGCTGTCGAAACATGAGATGTAAATGTGCTGGGGTGTTTCTTCGGGGTTTACGATAATTCCGTAAGGCCGTTGTACGAAGAAGGACCACAGTCCGCTTTTCTGGAGTGTGCTTTTGATTTGCTCTGCCGAGGAGGAAGCTGTGTCAAGGTGCTCGTAGTCGATGTGTTGGTCAGTCTTGATTACGATTTCTTCTAAACGGCGACGTTCTCCGCGGTTGATGGCAACGACCTCTCCGCTAACAGGAGAGCACACCATCGACTGAGGCTGTAATTTGTTGAAGAAAAGAGGGCTTCCTGCCTTGACTCTATCGTTGACTTTTACTGTCAACTTCGGTACCATGGACAGAAAATCTGTTGGTTTAACTGCATAGCATTCGGCCTTTGCAGGGCTGAGCTGTGTGTTGCCAACATCTCCTTTCAGTCTAATATTATAACCTCGTTTTAATCTGAAACTATTAGACATATAAATTGATATTATTATAAACTAGTTTTTATTACCTCGCAAAGTTAATACAAATTAAGGGCTTGTGAAATGCTTTGAGGAAAATATTTAAACCTTGTATATCGTCAGTTCATCTGCTACGGTGCTCCAATGCATGATGTGGGATAATTAGCAATTTATTTTTTCTAATGGGTATCAGTAGCTTATTGTCGATGTTTAAAACCTTAGCCATTTTAATCAGATAATTAAAGATAAGATTGCTAAATTTGCCTTGGATTCGACAAACTAAATAGAGTCTGTCTATAAAGTACAATATCTGCGTTACGCTCACTTTGCGAATTAGTCATTTACACAAGTAAACTTCCAATTCACAAACTCCCAGTATACAGAACGGCAAGCCTTGATATTTAACTTTATTGTTCAGACTCCCGACATTATGGACAGACACTAAATAAAGCCTTACACATATATATTAAAAGTTCTTTTAGGCTGAATGCGGACACACGATATGTTATAAATTAATTACAAAAGAAATGAAATCATTTGTTCATCTACATTTACACTCGCACTACTCTATTCAGGATGGGGCAGGAAGTATAGACGATATTGTAGCCAGGGCCAAAGAGTACGAGATGCCAGCTGTTGCGCTCACCGACCATGGAGTTATGACAGGAATAAAGGACTTTCACGCCAAGAGTGTAAAAGCAGGGATAAAGCCAATAATTGGTTGTGAAGCATATATTAGTAGACGCGATCACAAACAAAAACAAATAAGCGAAGACCGGTATGGACGACATCTCGTGATATTGGCAAAGAATAAAGTTGGATATCAAAATCTTCTTAAAATTACAACTGAGGCGTCGCTGGAGGGTTTTTATTACCGCCCTCGGGTAAGTAAGGAGTTCCTAGCAGAGAATAAAGACGGACTTATTGTTCTATCGGCATGCCTAGGTGGAGTGTTATCGGACTATCTGAAAGACGGAAGATACGAGGAGGCTATGGAAGATGCAAGATGGTACAAGGAAACTTTTGGTGAGGACTTCTACATCGAACTACAACGCCATGCTAACATTCGACACCCTCAGACGGTCGAAACTTGGGAGCTACAGAAGAAGGTAAATCCCTTCCTCATAAAAATTGCACAAGAGCTAGACGTGAAGATGATAGCAAGCAACGACGTGCACTTTGTTGATGCGGAAGATGTTACTAAACACGACATCCTTGTATGCCTCTCTACTGGGGTAAAGCTCGAAGACGAAGACCGTCTTAGATACACAGGGCAAGAGTGGCTTAAATCTGGCGACGAGATGCTGTCGGCTTTCAAAGATATGCCAGAACTTATAGACAATACCATCGAGGTTGCTAACAAAATAGAAGTGTATGAGCTTAATCATGATCCGATTATGCCCATGTTCGATATCCCCAAAGAATTTGGAACGGAGGAAGTATATAAGCATAAATTCTCGGAGGCGGACCTCCGAAAAGAGTTTAACGACACTCGATTTGAAAGCATAGGGGGATACGACAAGGTGCTTAGAGTGAAACTAGAAGCCGACTATCTTCGACACTTAACATACGAAGGTGCAAAACATGTTTACGCATCTCCCCTAGACAAGAAGATTTGCGATGCTATAGACTTTGAGCTTGACACCATCAAAACAATGGGGTATCCTGGTTATTTTCTGATAGTCTCAGATTTCATCGGCGAGGCTCGAAAACAGGGGGTGCTAGTCGGTCCTGGCCGAGGATCTGCAGCGGGGAGTGTTGTGGCTTACTGCACTGGCATCACTACTATCGACCCCATAGAGTGGGACTTGTTATTTGAACGATTTCTAAATCCCGATCGTATTTCTCTACCAGATATAGATGTCGACTTTGACGACGAAGGTCGAGGAGAGATATTGAAGTGGGTGCAACAGAAATATGGCAATGATAAAGTCTCGGCAATAGGTACTGTTGGGACAATGGCGGCAAAAATGTCGATAAAGGATGTTGCACGTGTACTAGACCTCCCCATCCCGGAATCTAACCGTCTTGCCAAACTTGTGCCAGACAAACCCGTTGGGATGAAACTAAAAAATGCATACAATGAAATACTGGCAAAGGAAACAGAATTAGGAAGCCTAAGAGCAGCAATAGACCATTTCAGTGCAGAATGTTCAAAGAAACAGAAAAAAGTAAAAGATGGCGACGGTGTAGTGGAGATGGAGGATAAAAGTCAGAAGGAAAGAGCAAGAGACCAAATGCTTTACGACATCGCCATAGAGATTGATACCGCCAGAGCAAATAACAACGACACTATAATAAACACCTTGAAATATGCTTGCGACTTGGAGGGTTGCGTGAGAGGCAACGGCGTGCACGCATGTGGAATTATTATAAGTAAAACGCCCATCGTTGAAAATTCACCTCTAGCACTAGCAAAGGACTCTATCATGCCAGTGACACAGTACGATGGGCATTTTGTGGAGGACGTAGGATTAATAAAGATGGACTTTCTGGGGCTAAAAACCATGTCTATAATAAAAGAGACTCTCCGCACCATAAAATTAGTCTATAACGAGGAGTTGGATATCAATAACATCCCCCTGGACGACAAAAAGACGTTTGAATTGTTCGGCAATGGGGACACTACGGGTGTGTTCCAATTTGAATCTGATGGGATGAAGAAGTATCTAAGGGAACTACAGCCTTCTAAGGTTGACGACCTTGTGGCGATGAATGCCTTATACAGGCCTGGTCCAATGGACTATATCCCCGACTATATCGACCGGAAGCACGGAAGGAAGGAGGTAATTTACGACCACCCCCTAATGGAACGATATCTCAAAGACACTTACGGAATTACTGTATTCCAAGAGCAGGTGATGCTATTGTCAAGAGAGCTTGCAGGATTTACTCGAGGAGACTCCGATTCGTTGCGTAAGGCAATGGGTAAAAAAATAAAAGCTCTGATGGTGGAGCTTAAAGTGAAGTTTGTGGAAGGATGTTTGGCAAATCCGAAGTTTACAGATGCTTGTGGCAATAAGAGTCCGGAAGAATTGATTGAGAAAATATGGACAGACTGGGAAGCATTTGCCAGCTACGCCTTCAATAAATCGCACTCGGTTTGCTATGCAGATATTGCTTACCGTTGTGGCTATCTGAAAGCCAATTATCCAGAGGCTTTTATGTCGTCGATATTAACTTGCAATATAAAATCAGCAGATAAGGCAGCACTTTTCATGGACGAATGCAACCGCATGAATATCCCTATCGAAGGGTGCAATGTGAACAAGAGCCACAGTACATTTATCGCAACTCCCGACAAAGCAATCGCCTATGGGCTTGTAGGAGTTAAATCGGTTGGCGAAAAATCGGTAGAAGCGATTGTAGAGGAAAGAGAGAAATCGGGCTTGTACAAAGATATCTACGACTTTGTTGAAAGAGTGGACCTGAAGGCAGTTACAAAATCAGTAATGAAGAATATTGCTACAGTTGGGGGGTTCGACTGCTTTGGGCAATTCAACCGACGACAGCTTGTAGAAATAAACTCTAAAAAGGAATGCTTTACCGACAGACTCCATTGGTACGGCACGAAGGTGCAAGAAGAGAAGAATAGTATGCAGATGTCTCTCTTTGGCGACGATCTTACTAAGCTGATCGAGAAGCCTGTTCCCCCCAAGCTAGACGAATATCCCGACATTGTTAAGCTAAACATGGAAAAAGAACTTGCAGGGGTATATATGTCTGCTCACCCTTTGGATAAGTATAACACAGAGATTGATATGGTTTGCACCAAAGGCGTGAATCTAGAATACCTTAGCAGCCCTGAGAACCTGCAAAATGACATGGGCAAACATATTACCGTAGCCGTTATTGTTACGGATGTTTACAGTGGTCATAGTAAAAACAACAAGCCTTTTATAAAAATGACCATTTCGGACAAAAGTAACAAGCTCGATATATTTCTAAATGGTAAGGCATACGAAAGCTACGCACGCTTTGCAATAAAAAACAGCCTTTTATTGCTGAGCTGCAAGCCGTACAAATCCTTCAGAGGCATTGAATTGGGCATCGAAAGCATACTTCACCTACAAGACTGTATTGCCAATATAGCAAAGAAGATTGAAATAGACGCAGACCTTAGATGCTTAGATGAATCGTTCTTCAAAGAGTTTGATCTATATGCTAAAAGTGGCGATATGCCGTTTGAAATAAGCATTTATGATGTTGAGTCTAAAACAAAAGTAAGCTTAGAAACATCATCGAAGAAAATAGACCCTAACAATGAGTTATTGATATTTTTGAATAAAACACGAGGTGTAAAAGTTGGGATAGATAAAAAATAAAAGTATTTTTGCGAACGAATTAAAAAATTATAAAAACATGGCAGTACAATTTACAGATGCTAATTTCAAAGAGCAAGCATTGGAAAGTAGCAAACCAGTATTGGTAGATTTTTGGGCAGAGTGGTGTGGACCATGCAGAATGGTAGCGCCAATAGTTGAAGAACTTTCTAAGGAGCTAGGCGATGATTTTGTTATAGGAAAGATGGATGTGGACAGCAACAATGAAATTCCTGCTCAGTACGGAGTTAGAAACATCCCTACAATACTTTTTATAAAAGGCGGAGAAGTTGTAGACAAGCATGTAGGAGTGGCAACAAAGGCGCAACTAAGCGCTAAACTAGAGGCTTTAAAATAGACTTTTCTTTATCAATCAAAAAAAGAGGATTGAAAAATATTTTATCAATCCTCTTTTTTTGATTTTACACTTTTGCCTGTAACAAGGAACTATCTATTCTTTACTCGTGCAATGCCGCTAACAGCAAAGTTGTAAATATTTCTATCTACCAGCGTACCAGCAGCTAAATCTATGGTAACAATCTGAGAGCTGTTGTCAAACCTAGGTAAAACCACAAGCAACTTTCCTGCTTGCTCATCTACCAAGGTGTGAATTTTAGAAAGTTTGCTATCATCATAGTTTAGATTATAATCTTTTTTCGACATGTTAAGAACTGCACGATTAGTATAAGATCCATTTTCTCTATTTATGGACACGTATTTAAGTTTCATGTCTGCAATGCTCGAATCTGGCGCATAACTAACACTAACTTCCGCGCCCACATAAGCTCCGACTTTTGAAGAGAAGGTTAGAGAGGTACTACTATTAACCTCTTTTCTCGCACTTCCTATTGCGTCTAGGTTTTTCTTTCGCAAGCTGTACTCATAAAGTTCGTTTGTTAAGGTGTCGCAAACTAAGAGTTTTTCTTCATTGAAATTAGCTCCAAGAAAAAGAGAATTAGCATCCAGAAGCTCGGCCAATTCATCCGAAATTGCTTCTAGAGCAAATCCACTATTATCCTGAATAGTATCCAAGTCTTTCCTATCTAGGCTAAAAAGCTTCATCTTTTTATCAGACCCATGGTTAGTAACCAAATATGTTTTATTGTAGTTGGGGAAATATTGCATAGAGTATACTCTATCAGGGTATATAGTCATAGGGAACTTAGCCACTTCTGATTCTTTGCCATCGGTAAGGCTCATAAATATTACCTTTGCGTTGTCACCCGAAGAGCCTGACGCATCTGACGACAATATCACAGCTTCATTATACCTATCATCAACAGTTTTGAGCGTCCCATAAACATTACTTGGCATATTTATTGTTGCATGGTTATCACTATTTTCTACATAGTCATACTGCACAATTCGGTCTATTTGACCTACCCTCTCGCCCACTCCCATCCATATCTTACCACTTGTAAAATCTAACGGATCGTTATTTGCATCTTCGCCACAAGCTGTCAGCAACACAATGGCAATCAAAAAAAAGTAATTATAAATTTTCATACGATATATATATTATGTAAATGATCATAGGTCTACCCAGACCACCACAATCACAAGGCACAAATATACGTTGTTTTTTGTTTAAAACAATGTATTGTCAAACTATTTTTGAAATTAAGTATAAAAATGGATACTTCTCACTTAAAAAACATATATCTTTAGAGCATGAATGATAAAGATTTATTTTATAAAATAGCTCTCTCGTCGGTTTATGGGGTTGGTAGCAAAACTGCTCAAAACCTTGTTGCATATTCCGGAGGAGTGGCGGAAGTTTTTAAGTTAACAAAGAAAGAACTAGCTAATATTCCTGGCGTTGGCAACTGTTTGGCAGAAAGGATTACCGATAAGGATGTCTTTATGAGAGCTGAAAAACAACTTTCGTTTGTAAAAGAACGTGAAATTAAGGTGTTTTTTTTTACTGACTCCGATTTCCCCCGGCGCCTAAAGGAATGCCCCGATTTCCCAGTTATTTTATATGCCTTTGGGAATATGAACTTGCACAGGAGCAGGGTCGTGTCTATTGTCGGAACACGAATGATTAGCGATTATGGTCAGGCAATATGCAACTCTATAATTGGGCAAATTAGAGACTTTGACAGAGAAATATTGGTTGTAAGCGGACTTGCTTATGGGGTGGATATAAACATTCATCGGGCATGCATCAACAACAATATACAGACCGTAGGAGTACTAGGGCATGGGCTAAATACTATATATCCTCAGGCACATAAACGAGAAGCCACCCAAATGCTTAAAAATGGTGGTCTGCTAACCGATTTTGCAAACGACAGCACCTTCGACAGGAAGAACTTTGTAAGGCGCAACCGCATTGTTGCAGGACTGGCCGATGCTACCATAATAATAGAATCGGCCGAGAAAGGAGGCGCGATGATAACCGGCGAGATAGCCCAATCTTACGACAGGGATGTATTTGCCTTTCCTGGTAATATAAATAGTAAGTACTCAAAAGGATGTCACAAACTGATAAAAACTAATATTGCCGCTCTTTGCGAGAATTTTACCGACGTAGTACAAGCAATGAACTGGAGTGAAAATACATCTATCCCAACAGTGGTACAGCCAGAGCTATTCCCAAGCCTCAATGAAGAGGAACACTTAATAATTAAAAAACTTAAAGAAAAAAAGTATCCTATAGATAAGCTTGCATTAGAAACAGGACTGCCGGTAAAGAAATTGAGTCCAATATTATTATCTTTGGAGCTGAAAGGCGTAATAAAATCGTTACCAGGAAACTTATACTCCGTTTAGAAATAATATGACAACAACATTTGAAGACCTAAAAATCAACAAGACGCTACTCAGGGCTATTTATAACATTGGATTTGAACTTCCGACACCTATACAGGCAAAAGCAATACCTATAATAAAATCTGGAGCCGACGTGATAGGAGTGGCACAAACTGGCACTGGCAAGACTGCAGCTTTCGTTATTCCATTGCTAATGAAGCTGACCAAAGCGGAAGCAAAAGGACCTAGGGCAGTTATTCTTACCCCCACGCGCGAACTCACCATACAAGTTGGCGAGGATGTACAAGAGCTTATCGAATTCACAAACCTGCGCCATGCAACGGTCTACGGAGGCGTGGGCTGGACAAAACATGCTGAACTCCTGAAAGATGGTATTGATATTTTAGTATCTACTCCTGGCAGGCTTTGGGAATTATATCAGCAGCGAGCATTGGAACTGAAATACATCCGCACCCTTGTGATAGACGAAGCCGACAGAATGCTCGACATGGGATTCATGCCTCAACTTCTTCAGATGCTTGAGGTTTTGCCAACAAAACGGCAAAACTTACTCTTCTCTGCTACTTTTGGAGAGAAAGTCGAAAAAATGACAGAGGATTTTTTGGACTTCCCCGAGAGAGTCGAGGTTGCACCATCAGCGACACCTGCCGAATTGGTCTCCCAAGTTTACTATACTGTTCCCAATTTTAGGTCCAAGCTCATACTCATTGCTAAACTTCTTGAAGATGAAGAGCAATACAACAGAGTTATTATTTTCTGTCGCACCAAAGAAAGTGCAGAGGCAGTGCACAAAGTTATCAGACGCAAGAGCGACGGCGATAAACGCATTGTTCACTCCAACAAAGGGCAAACCTCAAGGCTCAATGCAATAACAGATTTTAAAAGTGGCGAGGTGCGCATCCTTATAACAACAGATGTATCCGCTCGTGGAATAGACGTCTCGAAAGTTAGTCATGTAATAAATTTTGATCTCCCCAGCAGACATGAAGATTACATTCATCGCATTGGACGCACAGCTCGCGCCAACAATAGTGGCGAAGCAATATCGCTAATAAATCCAGCAGAGAAATATCACTTGAATGAAATAGAAAAACTTATGGGGATAAAGGTTAGACTTGAGACTTTGCCCAAGGACATCGTTTTTCCTCCTACAGAAAAGGATGAACGACAGGAGCAGATGAGGGAAATAGACCGGCAGAAACGAGTTATTGACCCAAGTTACAAAGGAGCCTTCCACAAGAAAAAGAAAAAAACGAAAAAAGACAAAGACAAGAAACAGAAGAAGTTGGAAATGACAAACTCTTATAATCCGAAGGAAAAAAAGAACAGAAAAAGAAAATAAAAACACTAACAACAAGAGCATAAGTAGCAGGGTATAGAAAATCTTTTATAGAGGAACAACTAACCTCGCAACCCGAATGCCAATAAGATGTTTAGAGCGCATAACATAATCAAATAAAGCTTCCTCAGAGATTTCTACTTCCATGTTTTGGCTAGAAGCATGTTGAAGGCATAGGACATTATTCCTCCAACGGGCAAAGCCCACATGTGCAACGTCTAGTCCTTTGATATTTGTAAGCAAAGCGATTAGGTCTCCATCGGAAACTTGTTTTCGGTTTAATTTCGATATGGACGTTTTTGGTATGTAACACACTTTTATTTCTGATAACTTCGCTTCCTTATTTTTTATTTTCTGCAACTCCTCTGGCTTGTTAGCTAAAGCCATGTATTTACTGCTATTCTCGGACATAAAATTTATCTCCTTGTCTAGTGGCACTCCTCCATAATTTCCCGTCAGCTCCACAATTATCCCATTATCCGAATTATCGGCTATCCATTCTGTAGTGTAATGCTTTCTTGATGAATAGCCATATATCTTGTTGCCGTCATACCTAAGCAAAGTTAGTATCTTTTTATACGTATTAAAGTCGAGGCTACAGGCTCTATTTTTGGCTTGAGCATACAAGGCTGCAACTGTTTCCCAATAAGTGAAGCAGTCAAACTCCCGAAAATTTACTATTAGCCGTTCGACATCACACTCCAAGGAAGCTGCCAGGTAAGGTTTTCCCAAAAAGAAGTCTAAGATAGCACATACTTCCAACTCATTGTCTCTTATCCTCTCTAGTATCGGAATCAAAGAATCGCAAAAAATAGCACTATCAATATTGATTGCATGTTCACTTCCATTGTCCATATTGGTGCCGTCCTTGACTTTATTTCCACAAACACAAAGAGGAAAAATGCAGCACAATAAGACCGATAACATATTTGATTTCACCTATTTATAATTTCATTATCAATTTACAAATCAACAAAACACGACTTGAAGCTAACAGATATTTTTAGCTATCTGTATTCTGTCTCGCTCATGTTTACAGCATGCTAGTTCTTCGTGACGACAAGCAATCTGAGTTTAACAATTATTCTTCATAGCATATTCCACAGCCTTGTTTAAATCTTCTTTTGTATCTACTCCTATTGAGTTTCTATAAGTCTCGAAGGTGCGAATTCTATACCCTTTGGAAATCCAGCGCAATTGCTCCAGAGACTCTGCAAGCTCCAAAGAGCTTTGTTCCATTAGAGCCAATTCTTGTAAGGTGTTTTTTCTGTATGCATAAAGACCAATATGTTTCCAGTACTTGTGTGTTAAGTTATGATTTTTATCTCTAATGTACGGGATAGGATAACGACTAAAGTACAAAGCATTAGCAAAATCGTCCAAAACAACCTTTACATTGTTAGGATTAATAATATCCTCCTCGCCTCTACTTTCTTTGACAGCAGTACCTATCATAACTGCATCGTCAGCAAATAATTGGAGCAACCCTGTCAAATCCGAAGGGTCGATAAAAGGTTCGTCTCCTTGAATATTTACAACCACGTCAAAGTCAAGCTTGTCTGTAAGTATTCTTGCAGCTTCCGCCACACGGTCGGTTCCACTTTTATGGTCTTTAGATGTCATTACCACCTTTCCGCCAAAGGCATCAACGGCGCTCGCAATTCTTTCGTCGTCTGTTGCCACGTACGTATAATCCATTGCTTTCGAGGCTTGCTCAAAAACACGTTGTATCATGGTTTTCCCTGCAATATCGGCAAGGGGTTTACCCTCCAATCTGGAAGAGTTGTAGCGAGCAGGGATGATACCCAATGATTTTATTTTCATGTGTTTAAAATACTGCAATAAGCTGTAAGCCATAGGCTTTAAGCTTTTGCTGGTTTGTTAATCATCCTCCTGTGTCTAGTTAAGCTTATAACTTACAGCCTATAGCCTACCGCATGAAGGTTTCATCTGTTTAAAATTTATTTTTTAGTCGTCACATGTATCTCGCCAGTACAATCATGTTTCTGTGTGAAGACTGGTTCTAATGGCTCGTTTCATTATTAATTATTTCGAGCCTGTAAGTTTCTTTATTTCGTCTAGCTTATTGAGAGCTTCTATGGGCGTAAGATTATTAATATCGAGCCCATCAATATGGTCTTTTATCTGTGTCAGCACTGGGTCGTCTAGCTGAAATAGGCTAAGTTGCACCGCCGAGCCTTCCGAGCCAATTTTTTCCAGTTTCTTTTCAATTTTTTTAGCTTCTTTTCTATTATTTCTTTCTAGTTCCACTAGTACTTCCTCTGCTCTTTTTATTACCTTTGGAGGCATTCCCGCCATTCTTGCCACATGGATACCAAAGCTGTGGTTACTACCTCCTCTCACCAGTTTACGTAAAAAAATAACTTTATTGTCGTGTTCCTTTACGCTCACGTTGTAATTTTTAACACGAGGAAAAGTCTTTTCCATCTCATTAAGTTCATGATAATGAGTAGCAAACATGGTCTTAGCAGAACTTTTTTTATGGTTATGAATATACTCGACTATCGACCAAGCTATTGAGATGCCATCGTATGTTGATGTTCCTCGACCAAGCTCATCAAAAAGAACAAGACTTCTGTCCGAAAGATTGTTAAGAATGCTCGATGCTTCATTCATCTCCACCATAAAAGTCGATTCTCCCGATGAGATATTGTCAGAAGCTCCTACACGTGTAAAAATCTTGTCAACCACCCCTATCTCAGCACTCTTGGCAGGTATGAAGCAGCCTACTTGTGCCATTAATACAATGAGGGCCGTTTGTCGCAATAATGCTGATTTACCAGCCATATTCGGACCTGTAATGATAATTATTTGTTGTTCATCGGGAGATAACACCACATCATTGGGAATGTAAGCTTCGCCAAACGCAAGTTGTTGTTCTATTACAGGATGCTTACCATCTCTAATTTCTATCGTTTTTGTATTGTTTATTACAGGTTTTGTATAATCATTCTCTTCTGCTGTTTTTTTGAAAGACGAAAGGCAGTCCAATTGCGCAATGGTATTTGCATTTACCTGAATGGGCTGTATATACTCCGTCAGTGCTTGTACAAGTTTTGAATATAGATGTTCTTCAATAACTGCTATTTTCTCTTCGGCGCCTAAAATTTTAGCTTCGTATTCTTTCAGTTCTTCGGTAATGTACCTTTCAGCACTGACAAGTGTTTGTTTTCTTATCCACTCAGGGGGCACTTTATCTTTGTGTGTATTTCTTACTTCTATGTAGTATCCAAAAACGTTGTTGAATGATATTTTCAGCGATGAAATGCCCGTTCGCTCACTTTCGCGAGCCTGCATCTCGTCAAGAAAAGACTTCCCAGAACCAGAAATAAGTCTAAGTTCATCGAGTTCTGTCGACACTCCCTCAGCAATTACCTTCCCTCTATTCAATGCATTAGGGGCATCTTCTACAATTTCTGCTTCAATGCGTTTTTGTATCAATTCGCAAGGATTTAGTCGATCGGCAAAGCTTTTTAAAGAGCCATTATCGGCATTGGAGCAAAGGTTCTTTATCGGGGCAATAGCTTTAAGAGCATTTCCTAGTTGCCGCATTTCGCGTGGTGATATTCGTCGTACCGCAACCTTTGATATAAGTCGTTCTAGGTCGCCAATCTGTTTGAGGAAGCTGTCTATCTCCTCGGCGAGTTCAATATTTCTCAGAAGATAATCCACTGTTGACAGGCGAGTTTCAATGGCATTTACATCTTTCAACGGCAGGGCAACCCAACGCCTCAGAAGCCTTGAGCCCATTGGCGATATAGTTTTATCTATAACACTACATAGTGTTTTACCATCTTCGGATATAGGGTTGAATAATTCTAAATTGCGAATTGTAAACCTGTCCAACCAAACATAATTTTCTTCCTCTATGCGCGACAGTCCCGAGATATGACCAAGTTCTTTATGTTCTGTAATATCCATATAATGCAAAATTGCACCTGCAGCTATGATACCACAAGACAGCCCCTCCACTCCGAATCCCTTTAACGATTTAACTTCGAAATGCTTAAGAAGCCTATCATTTGCGGCCTCATAGGTATATACCCATTCATCGAGAGGGAACGAATATGACTTACTATCGACAATTTCCTTTGCTTCTGCCGACATTCCTTTTGGATACAGAATTTCTTTAGGTTGTAGTGACGATATCAGCTTGTCTACATATTCCAATGAACCTTGAGCTGTTGCAAACTCGCCTGTAGAGATATCAAGAAATGCTACACCGGCTTTTTGTTTGTCAAAAAAGAGAGATGCGAGATAGTTATTTCTATTGTGTTCAAGGATATGGTCGTTTGTTGATACGCCAGGAGTAACCAGCTCGGTTATGCCGCGCTTCACTATTTTCTTTGTAGCTTTTGGATCTTCCAGTTGTTCGCATATTGCCACTCGTTGTCCTGCTCTTACCAATTTGGGTAGATATGAGTCTAAGGCATGATGGGGGAATCCTGCCAGCTCCACATAGCTTGCAGTACCGTTTGCCCTACGAGTTAGGGTAATGCCCAATATCGATGAAGCCTTGATAGCATCTTCACCAAAAGTCTCGTAAAAATCGCCAACTCTAAAAAGCAGTATAGCATCGGGGTGCTTATCTTTAATGGAGTAATATTGTTTCATTAGTGGTGTCTCCACCGCTTTTTTTGTTACCAAAGTATCAGTTTTTTGATTTATAATACCCACAAAGTTACAAATTTTAGCCCATGTCTAAAAGCATTGTACAACAAAGAGCGAGACCTAACAGACCTCGCCCTTTGCAAAAACAGGATTTTTTATATCCTGATTATTTGAGCATTTCCTCTAGTTTCTTTTCTAAATCAGCACCTCTAAGGTTTTTCGCAACAATTTTTCCATCTGTATCAAGAAGGTAATTTGTGGGAATACCACGCACTCCATACAGAGCAGATGCTTCATTTTTCCAGCCTTTAAGGTCAGACACATGATGCCACGTAAGTCCATCTTCCTCAATGGCTTGTAGCCATTTGTCTTTATCGCTATCTAAGGAAACGCCAAGAACATCAAAATTTTTATCTTTAAACTTATCATAAGCAGCTACGACATGTGGGTTCTCTTGTCTACAAGGACCACACCAAGACGCCCAGAAATCAAGAAGAATATATTTGCCTTTAAACGAAGATAGACTTACTTTCTTCCCATCTGCATCTTCCATAGTAAAATCGGGTGCGACCTCGCCAATCTGAGTTTTTGCCATTTTTGTAACGGTCTCATTAAGTTTTACACCATAGGTTGATGTTTTTACCTCTTCGCTGAGCCCCTCATAAATCTCTTTTTGTTGTTCAAAGCTCAGGTAATTGCTACCGTTGCTTATTGTGATAAAAGGAGTGGCAATGTTAGAGCCATTTGCTACTAGAGAGTCGAACATTCTGGCTACAACTTCATCCATAGTCGCTTTAGACTCCTTCATTATCGCGGTGGTCGTTACAGTATCGCCAGCATCTATTGCCTCTTTATAGCGTTTAGACCAGTCGGCACTTTTTGCCTTCAACTCGTCAAACATGCCGTCCACGTCATTTTTCAAGCTTACCGAGCGACCTCCTGTAACAACAACATTAGTCGGTGCAGAATTGACCCAATCAGCAGAAACTGAAGCCACAACGGGCTCTAGAAAGAAGTTAGCAAATGGGCGTCCTTTATTGACTGAAAGAAGAGCAAATTCGGACAATTCTTTGCTACCTTCAAAACTAAATTTTCCCTCCACAACATTACAACTGTCTATTACAACAGGCTTCTGATTTTCCAAAATGCTTAAGTAAACAAGAGCGGATTCTGAGCCAACCCCTGTTATTGCACCATTAATGGTGTATTTTGCTTTGTCTTCGCAAGATATCACTACTAAAGCCAGTAGTGACATCATAACTGTTAATCTTTTCATCGTATTTCTTTTAGATAAATAGTTTTATAATCTGGGTCAAAGGTAGGTAGAAATTTATTATAAATTACAATGTCGATTATCTAAAAACTTGGGCCAAAAGCATCTTCGTAGTGTTCTAAGGAGTGTTTCTCACTCTGCATCTCTATGTATATCAAGTCAAAACGCACATCCATATCAATTTCCTTTGTTTCTACATACGTGTTTGTGGCCTCAATAAGTAGATTTATTTTTTTCTTGCTGATGAGGTCTGTTATATTGGCAATAGGTTCGGAAGTACGTGTTTTCACTTCCACAATTACAAGAACTCCACTATCTTCGGCTATTATATCTATTTCCTTATGCCCACAATACCAGTTTATTGCACGAATCTCATAGCCTTTCTTTCTCAGAAAGTCAACAGCCAACTGTTCGCCTACAGAACCAAATTCTCTCTTATTCTTCATTTTAAACTTTGACCTCAGCCAACTAAGGGTATTTATAAATTGGAGCTATTAGTGCATACAAAAAACTATTAGAATCCATCAAAAGCAATACTAAGAAGCTGAATGTATTTGTATTACTTTAGCAAAGTATAATTCCATATATGCACGAATACACAAAGGTTGAAAACAAAGATATGAAACTATTTGAAACATTCCAAGAAACAAGCCTACGATCGGATTCTGGTAATTATTGCTGTTTCAAACAAATTGAGTTTGCGACATTTCGTACAATTATTTACCTTTACACCCGATATTGATTTATTCATGACTAGAGTGGCACTTATTTTCTTGTCATGTATTAAGGCGGTTTCATTAGAAAAAGATATTATTTGAAATGGCTTGAAAATCTCGTTAAAGGGTTCTGCGTTATATTCAAGTTAAATAAAAAGGGGATTGATTTTTAGAACCTATTTTAAATTATTCAATTATGTTAGACGGTATTTTAGATCTTGTAAAAGATCAAGCAATGAAGGCAATAGGTGGCAACACAGATGTGCCAGAAGAAAAGAAGGAAGATGCTATCAACACTACGACATCTACCATTGTGGATGGCCTAAAGGATCAAATGTCCTCTGGCAATCTTGATAGCATAATGGGGCTATTTGGAGGAAGTAAATCAGATGTTACGAACAATCCTTTAGTTTCGTCTCTTCAGAATTCGGTTGTATCCGCCTTAGGTAAGAAGGTCGGGTTAAATCCATCAATCTGCAGTAGCATAGCATCTGCTGTGGTACCAACATTGATCGGAATGATTTCTAACAAAGAGAAAGATCCAAACGATTCTTTCAGTATTGCATCTCTTGTTGGATCTTTTGCTGGACAACAAGGAGGCAAGAAAGGAGGCTTATTGGGAGGGCTTTCGAACCTGTTTGGCAAATAATCTTTAGTAGAAAAACTAAAGAAAACTACAAGGCTTGAGTAAAAAAGGGGGGGGGGCGTTACATAACTATAAACTATGTAATACCCTCTTTTACTATTCAGCCAAAAGAAAACAAAAATAGCACTAATAACTAGTGCCTGTCCATAATGTCTGGAGTCTGAACTAGAAAGTTCAAGATCAATGCCTGCGAAATTTTGTGAATTAGAAGTCTACTTTTGTAAATGACTAATTCGCAAAGTGAGTATAACGCAGATATTGGACTTTATAGACGGACTCTAACTAATAGTTAATAAACCCGAATATGCATTAGTTCACCTGCTACGGCGCTCCAATGTATAATTCGGGTTTAATATCTGAATTGTGCTTTCTGTAACAATACAAGCTATTTGGAGCTCCGCTTTCTAGCTCGGACTAGCAACATTATGGACAGATTTACTCAAGAGGAGATATAACTAGATCTGCTTGCTCGACTTGTCCTTTAGGCAGATACACTCCTGTTGGATTGTAAGGACTAGTACCATACTTGACTTCTTCTATGGTTGCTACTGCCGTAATCCAATAATTACCTTCGGTTATATTGTCAAACATATAATTACCTTCAGGGTCTGTTGTTGTCTCTTCTATTGGGGTTATTCCAGAGTCTCCACTAATTGTTCCTTCGTCTGCCAATTTCACTCCATAAATACGCACTGTTGCCTTCCCAACTCTCATTGAAACTCCATTAACAGTTGCTGTCACAGTTCCATTTATTTCGCCAAGTTCTTCTTTGCAAGCTGAAAAAACGAGTGCAAGAACTATTAGCATTAATCCAAATTTATTCATATCTGTGTTTTATTATTTATTTATATCACCTTTACCAAAATCTGGAGCTGATATATCATACCATATTCTCTCTTTACTTAACGTAATATTGTCGCCCACTCCTGGTGTGAAATTTTGTCTCTTCATTGCTTCCAACCAGTTTGCTTCGTCCTCCTCGGCTGTCGGACGACCAATTGCACTTCTACGTGCAACCTTGTTGGCACGTTCTGCCCACTTAATAATCGTAGAATTTTCTGATGGAAAACCAGTCCGCAATACTAAATCAGCACCTAGCTCTTCAAGATGAAAACAGTTTAGATATTGTTGCAAACATATTTTCTCCCAGTCTCCTGTACCTGTGAGTCTTACATCTTCACCTACCAAGTATGAAGAAATAGCAGCACTCAATTCTGTATCTGACCTTTTCCAGTTGTAAGGATTGGTCTTATGATTTATTGCAATATGGTCATACATGCGAATGGAAGCCTCTACGCCCCGTTTGTACCACTCTGTATAATCGACACCCTTGGGGTCTATCCATATACCAAGATAGTCTAATTGCGCCAACAGCAAGCACATATAAGAATATGGCATTACTGGCATTACAAATTGGCCTTCTCCCTCTTCTTTATTTTGCTCTGGGAAATATTCGGCTAGGGAAGTCGTTCCATTATAATCAGGATTCATTATCTTCTTATTCACTTCCGACAGCACTATTCGTCCACTTGTAGAGCTCGGTTCGTCTCCATCCCAATCAAGATAATGATAGGTTTTATACAAAGCTCCGTATTCATCAGAACTCTCATCGTTGACAAAAGGGCTACCTCCAATAAAACGCCATTCTGCCACCTCTCCTTTAACCATCACTGGATTGGAGCTTTTCGTCGTGTCAACAAGGTTAAATAACGCCTCTATTTGAGCCCTCACACTAACATCAGTAGCCTGAGTATGAGCAATGCTATCTAAATAATATATACCTACATTTGAAAGAGAAGAAGGCAACACAAAAATAGATAGACGTGGGTCGCCGTTTCTCTTCATCATGTCTACCATCTGCATGTTAGGCGTTCCCGTAAAGTCATCTCCCCCTCCAGAATATGGCAAGCTATTCGCCGTATTTATTGCAGGTTTGCCTGATTCTAGCCTATACTCATCATCAGAATCTTCAAAGATTCCAATAGAGCTAGAAGCGACCTCTTTACAAATTTGCAGAGCTTTATCCTTATCGGCATTTACAAGGGTTGCCGCTAGCTCCAATCGTACTACATTGCCTAGCTTAGCCCACTTCTTTGCATCGCCCTGATACATATAATCATAGTCTGCATCAAAACTGGTTGCACCAAGGTTAGATTCAATGTTAGCAACAGCATTCTTCAGCTCAGTGTCTATTGTAGTAAAAATATTCTCAGTTAGGTCATACTTTGGAAATAACACACCTCCGACTCGTGCTTTTCCTGCTTCTGTATAAGGTATATCGCCAAACTCTTTTACTGCACGTAGTCCTGCCATCCCTTGTGCAATATAAGTTATTGACCGTCTCACCTTATCGTCCTCTGGAAGAAGGCTCCTAATCTGTTCGCTATATGAATACAAACTATAAAGAACCTCAAAGTGATATGTGCTTGACGAAAGAGTAGCTGACGACGAAGCTCCTGAAGTCGATGTAGTATATTGCGCTCCAGTTCTCACATTACTCGATTGATTATAAAAATAACCATTACTAAAATACGTGCTGTTTAGGACATTCACGAACAGCTGATCTACCGTAGCATCTGGATATGTAGACGGATTTTTGTTAAGGTCTGAAAAATCATTTGTACAACTTAACATAGATACAATGAATACAGCAACAATCAGAGTATCAATTGACATTTTATTTTTTGTTCTCATTTTTCTTTCTCTTGTTTTAGAATTCAACATTTAGCGAAAGTCCTAGCGTGCTAACCCAAGGACCAATGCCTTCGCCATCAGTAAAAGCCCCCGAATTACTAGAATACATAAACTGCGGATTAGCTTTATCTGGCAGTGTGTTATACAGCACTGCTAAGTCACGACCATACAATGACACAGTTGCTTTTTGCAATCTCAATTTAGATGCAAAACTATTAGGCAAGGTGTATGATATTGCAACATTCTTGAGTGTGATATAGCTATTTTCAAAAATGTCTGCTCCTGCATAACTCCCACCCGCATGGTTCCACATATAGTACGACGAAATATGAGAAGGATACACTAATCCTTTTTCTATTGCATCGGCATAATCCATACCACCAACGTTGTTATCATAGGCAAAATGTCCTTTGTCAAAAATAACGTTTGCAGGGACATACCCATCTTCAAAGGTGCCATTGCCCTGTATGCCAGCAGGTGTTGTGAACTTAATGCCTCCATGTTCGGCATCCCTATACGCCAAGGAGCTCACACCTGTACCAGCGTATAACATCCCTGTACCATAAGTACTGAGCGCCACATCCCCTCCTATTTTGAAATACAACTGACAATTTAACGACAAGTTCTTCCATGAAAACGTGTTAGTAAGTCCTCCAATAAAATCAGGAGTTATATCTCCCGCCTTAAATTGTATTCCACTATTAGTATAACCAACGGTTCCGTTATCCTGATCCCACGTCGCTATATATTTACCATTATTTGGATCGTTTGGGTTGTCAGGATTGATATAGGTGCGTGGCACTGTAGTCGCTACAATCACGCCATAGTCTCCTCCAACGTAGGCATAAGCATTTGCTCCTGTATAAATGTTGCGCCCTTTGCTCAAATCACTTCTTTTTATGTCGCCGTAAAGACTCTTAATCGTATTTCTATGTGTGTAATAGTTCGCACTCACGTCCCAAGCGAAATCGCCGACTTTCACTGGTGTGCCATTTAGAGTTATCTCCAAACCTATATCCTGAATATCCCCAGCATTGATTTGCATACTAGAAACTCCTGATGTGCCTGATACCGGCAAGTTTATAATTTGATTGAAAGTGTTTCTCTTATAAACCGCCAAGTCAACACCTAGACGATTATCAAACATACTGGTATTAAATCCGACTTCAAATTCCCTTGAACGATAGGGTTTAAGATTCAGATTTGGCAGAGTATTGCTATCAAACTGTAGGTAGGAGTTATCCATAAACTCATGCTGTGCTGTCTTATAACCCTGATTGATGACATAGGCATCTGGCGAGCCTCCAACCTCTCCATATGATGCCCTGACCTTAAGAAAGTTAAACATGTCTGGCAAATTGAAAGTTTCATTAGCTATCCATGATAATGAAACACTAGGGTAAAAGAATGACGGATTTCCATGCCCATTGGAATACACCAATGTCGAACTCCAGTCGTTACGCGCTGTAACACTTAAAAACAACTGATTCTTATATGCCAAATCTACGATACCACTCAATGAATTCAACATTCTTGTGTTAGAATAATCCCCACTGACTCTTTTGTTTGTTCCATTAGGGAAATTTCCCCAAAACCAATAGCCTGGAACAGTGTGTTTTGTTGCAAATCCATCAACAGCATTATTGAACCATTCCTGACTCTCAGCCTGCAATATAACGTTTAAGTCCAAATCGTCATTCAGAAACTTTTGGTTTACATTCAACTTCGCAAAATAGTCTACAAAATTATTCTGATTGTAATTTTTCATTAGCCTCGTACTGCCATCTCCATAATCATACCATTGATGAACTTCTCTATAAATGTAACTTAGATTAGTGCGTGCCCCAATAGATAACCCAATCCAATCTATAGGAGTGATGTCAATCGTTGCAGAAGCTCTCAAATTATCCTCATTCTCCCATTGATCTTTCCAATGAAAATAATAATAAAGTTGACTTATTCTCGGGATTCCATAACCTGGGTCAGAAGGATCTGTTGGTGGCTGTGGCCACTCATTATTAACCGACGACAAATAATACTTAGGATTAGCATACTTCTCTACATCATACGACCGAGTTAGACCGTACCACCCAAGAAGACGAGATGCAGCATAAGTCCCATCTCCATGTTGATAAGTAGGGTTCTCGTGCTTACTGTGCATATAAGCTGCATTTATATTAGCAGCAATATATTTATTAAACTTGTATGACACATTAAGGTTAAGAGTATTCTTATTAAAAGAGTTTCTTGCATAGTATCCTTTTGAATACTGATTAGTGTAGGCAAAACGCATCACAAGATCTTCAGAATTTTTAGAAAGTGCTACGCTGTTTGTGGTTGTATAGCTCTGATCGTATAGAGACTTCCAGTTATCAGGAAAGGCGCTATATGCAACCTCGTCGCCAACATAGTCTATTACAGAACGACCGTCCATTCTAGGTCCCCAATTTAAGGTCGTAGGCGCTATAATATTCTTACCATCACTATTTTTTCTATATTCTTGAGTCGTATAATATGGGTTGCTTAATGTACTGTTTGCTCCCGCATATACCCCAGCACCATACTCATTCTGCATTTCAAAAGGTGCTTTCAAAATACCTATTGAGCTATTTGAGCTAACTGAGATATTAAGCCCCTTTCTGCCTTTTGCTCCAGATTTAGTGCTTATAAGCAGAACACCATTTAGAGCCTGAGAACCGTATAAAGCAGTTGCTGCCGCTCCTCTCAAAACGTTCATAGACTCAATATCCATAGAGTTAATGGTTTTGAACCCATTCCCCCAATCGGTTTGTCCATTATCAGTACCTCCGTCCACAATAACCCCATCCACAACTATGAGCGGCTGATTGTTGCCTCCCAAAGTACTATTCCCTCGAATACTGATACGAGGGGAAGACACAACACTCGACCCAATCTGGTCAATTTGCACCCCTGCCGATTGCCCTTGTAAGGAACTAATTGGGTTAACGCTATTGGCTTGAGCCAACTCTTCGCCATCAACTTTAGTAAAGGCGTAGCCCAAAGCCTTTTCTTCTCTTTTTAGACCCATTGCTGTTACTACAACCTCGTCTATATTCAATGCATCATTCTTTAAAGTCACGTTGACAACCGACCTACTACCAGGCACTTCCTCCACTGTAGTCATCCCCATAAATGTAAATTGCAATACTGCATTTTCAGGAACATTTATGGAATAATTGCCATCAATATCAGTAATAGCACCCTTATTTGTACCTTTCTGGATTACGGAAGCGCCAGTCACTCCAAGTCCTTCTCCATCAATAACCTTCCCAGTTATAGTTTTTTGTGCATATATACTACTTACTAACAAAATACACACTCCTAAAAGTAATAAGAATTTCCTCATAGATTTTTTTTTAAATTCGCTATAAATGAATTACATAATAATATACCACCCCTAGTGAAAGGGCATATGGAGACAACCTTGCAGAATTACAAAGCTCATTTTTCATATTGGAATATACATGCAAGAATAGCACAAACAGAGAGACTGATTTAGCTGAACTTTTTGTACCGTAAGTTGCAGATTCTTTTTGTAATAAACTTGTTAATGAAATAGTGTCAACCGATAAGTCAGGCACACAAAGCCAGCATGCAGCGGTGGCAGCAATGGCGGGCAACAGGCTAATTATCAGTGCATTGCGGGAACGACCCCTTAAGTTCAGCAATGCAAAAAATGCCACCCTCCTCGAAGCTATAATTAATACAGGCAAAATAGCACAAACGAAATTCAACAATTGTGCCAAGAGAAAGGTCTGACTAGGATTACTATTTACTATAGAATACGTATGACTATGTATGTTACACCTAGACTTCATTGATTTATCAATTGCAATTCGTGGCGCAATGTATGACATGTTTTTGAATCTAACAAATTAGAGAATCTTTTTTTGAATAATTTAGAAATGCTGTACCTTTGCATACTTATTTACACTTCATATATTATGCCAGACGAAAATTTGATAAATCACATATATTCAATAGATACTAGTAGCTTGGTTGACAGGGTTGAAATGCAATTATTGGAGTTTTTTAATAAACGAGGGCTCAAGCCTGGAGACCTTATTCCCAAGGAGCTGGAGTTGGCAAAGGCCATGGGAGTGAGTAGAACCGTCATAAGGGAGACTCTTACTAGGCTAAAGACCATGGGATTAGTAGATGCCATAAAACACAAAGGCACAGTACTAACGAGTCCAAATATTGCACAAATACTTCAACGCTCGATGATTCCAAAGGCCCTTGACAAAAGCACTCTGCGAGATGTTTTTGAGCTTCGTCTCATACTTGAGATAGGGATGGCTGACTCTATTTTCAATAAACTGAGTGACCAAGATATCTCCGATTTAGAGGAAATAACAAATTCTGAGCCAGAACATACCGACAGTACACTTTTTGATGTAGAGCATGAAATAAAATTCCACGGGAAGCTTTATGAAATAAGTGGGAATTACACCCTAATGAATTTTCAGGCTGTACTTTTACCAATTTTCAATTATGCATACGCCAGCGGTCTGATGGATAGGCCCACCAAAAAGAAGAAACATGTTTCGCACAAAGGGATTGTAGATATTCTTAAAACTGGGAGTCCAAAAAAATTCAGAGAAGGCATGCGAAAACATCTCGACAATCATTTTAATAGACTGTTTGACTAAGCCGCGAATAAACCGTAACCAGCACTCTCCTCTACTTTTTCGTGTATTTTGATGGCGATTTATCTAGGATCTCATGCAAGTCTGTCATTAATACTTTTTCTTCAGCTTTGCTAAGTCCAAACAATGAAATGGGCTCATATTCAGCAATGCCTTCATTTGTTTGTACTGCTAATATTAATTCTTCCATAGTCTTGCCACAGCACTTTTCTTTTCGCACATCCGCAAGTACATTCAATGGAAATTCAATTTGTTGGTATTCTCTATTCACTGAGAGTGCGGAGTAATATCTTAGCAAGATCCCTTTTTCAGAGGATTTATAATCAATATAGTTGAACGAGAAAAATTGAGAAGCGAAGAATACAAGTAAGAAAAGCACCAATGCTATCCATGCAACATCATCTATCCCTTGCCAGAAAAGTATTGGTATTGAGGCAACAGCCAACAACAGACACACATAATATAGCAGTCTTACCCTCCCTACTCTTTTTGAGTTTTCTAGTTTCATTAGTTTCTTATTTAATCTTTGCTACAATACAACTATTTATAGTCTGTATTAAAGTCCAACACCTGCGTTATGCTTACTGCGCTCTTAGTCATTTAAACAAGTAAGATGCCCAAGCTGGGTGTCTATACTCCCAACATACAGAACAACAAGCCTTGACATTTAACTTCTTAACTCAAACTCCCAAATCTATAGACATACACTAATTACTAGCTTGTACATCTAAAAAACCAGACACAGACACTAAACAGATCTCTCTAATAACTACCATATTACAACAACTACAGCCTTATCCAGTACTTATTCACACAGTTCTTATTTCCCACTCATCTCTTTCACGGTATATGCCTTAAGAGTATTCTGGAGTAAGCTTACTATGGTCATCGGACCGACACCCCCAGGAACGGGAGTTATAAGCTGACACTTAGGAGCGACCTCATTGTAATCTACATCTCCTTTCAAACGCCAGCCACGTTTTGTATCGGGAGCATCTACTCTTGTTGTGCCAACATCTATTACAACGGCCCCGTTTTTCACCATATTTTCCTTGACAAAACCTGGTATTCCTAAAGCTGCTACTATAACGTCTGCATTCCTGCAAATATCCTCGATATCTTTGGTACGAGAATGGCATACCGTAACTGTTCCATCAGCGTGTTTACCTTTCTGAGACAACAGTATGCTTATTGGTCGTCCAACAATATTACTTCTTCCTAACACAACACAATTTTTACCTTTTGTGTCAACTTTGTACCTTTCCAGCAGAGTCATAATGCCCAAGGGTGTTGCCGACACGAGAGTAGGCAAGCCTATTACCATTCGCCCAACATTAACAGGATGGAAACCATCAACATCCTTATCAGGACTAATAGAATCAATAATTCTTTGCTCAGAGATATGCTTTGGAAGAGGGAGCTGAACTATAAAGCCTGTAATATTTTCATCTTTATTTAGCCCCTCAACAATCGCCAACAATTCTTCCTCCGAAACATTTTCTTCTTTGTGTATAAGGGTTGATTCAAAACCCACTTCTTCGCAGGCTTTCACCTTATGAGAAACATAGGTCAGACTTCCTCCGTCATTCCCAACCAATACTGCTGCAAGGTGAGGTCGTTTCCCTCCATTGTCAAGCAGCTCCTCTACCGATTTTTTAATCTCAAGTTTTATCTCTGATGCGATTTTCTTGCCGTCTATTATGTTGCTCATCAATATTGCATTTGGAGTTTATCTTCTTTTCTTGCGCATACCCTTCATTGCGTTCATCATGTTCTTGCCTTGACTTGCGGCCCGCATCATTTTTCGGGTGTCGTCAAATTGCTTAATAATCCTATTTACTTCTGCAACAGACACTCCAGACCCTGTAGAAATTCTTTTACGACGAGAACCATTCAGAAGCTCTGGTTTTGCTCTTTCGGCTGGTGTCATCGAGTAAATAATTGCTTCTATTCCTTTAAAAGCATCATTATCAATGTCTACATCACGGAGAGCTTTTCCCATTCCTGGAATCATGCTGGCCAAATCCTTAATGTTACCCATTTTTTTGATTTGCTGTATCTGAGACAGAAAATCATTAAAATCGAATTGATTTTTAGCTAGTTTTTTTTGTATTCTTTTAGCTTCTTCTTCGTCGAACTGTTCCTGTGCTCGTTCCACCAAAGATACGATATCTCCCATTCCCAAAATTCTATCCGACATCCTTTCGGGATAGAAAATTTCTAGAGCATCCATCTTTTCGCCCGTACCTACAAACTTGATGGGCTTGTCCACCACGGTTCTTATAGACAGAGCAGCACCACCGCGAGTATCACCATCCAGCTTCGTAAGAATCACTCCATCGAAGTTGATGCGTTCGTTAAACTCTTTTGCTGTGTTTACTGCATCCTGCCCCGTCATTGAGTCTACTACAAAGAGGGTTTCTTGTGGAGACAATGCTTTTTTGACGTTGGAAATCTCAAGCATCATTTCCTCATCAATTGCTAATCGTCCTGCGGTATCGACAATTACTACATCGTTGCCATTCTGTTTAGCGTGTTTAACTGCATTCTCTGCAATTTGTACTGCATTATTATTGCCTTTTTCAAAATACACTGGGACTCCAAGCTGTTCGCCCAGCACCTCCAGCTGGTCTATCGCTGCGGGGCGATATATATCGCACGCTACCAACAGCGGTTTTTTAGACTTTTTAGTCTTCAGGAAATTAGCAAGTTTTCCTGAGAATGTAGTCTTTCCAGAGCCCTGTAGTCCCGACATTAAAATTATCGAGGGATTTTTACCAATGTTTATATCGACAGCCTCCGAACCCATAAGTTTGGTCAGCTCGTCTTTCACGATCTTAACCATCATCTGCCCAGGCTTGACGGCGTTAAGCACATTTTGCCCTAGAGCTTGGGTCTTAACTCTATCAGTAAATGACTTAGCTACCTGATAGTTAACATCCGCATCAAGTAGTGCGCGTCTTACATCCTTTAATGTTTCTGCAACGTTTATTTCGGTGATTTTGCCTTCACCTTTCAACAGCTTAAACGAACGTTCCAGCTTATCTGACAAATTTTCAAACATATATATGCAATATTATATTTTTCACAAAAATAACAAACTATACCGAAACTACCATTCTTAAGACCTCAAAATCCAAAATAGCTTTTGGCATTGTTGTATGAAATGTCTTGAATCATTTTACCAACAAAGTCATAATCCTCAGGCAATTCTCCATTTTTAATATCTTCACCTACGAGGTTGCAAAGTATTCTTCTAAAATATTCGTGACGAGGGAAAGATAGGAAGCTTCGTGAGTCTGTGAGCATACCGATAAATCTGCTCAGCAAACCATAGACCGACAGGCTGTTTATTTGGTCAACCATTCCTTGTTTTTGGTCAAGAAACCACCACCCAGAGCCAAGTTGCATCTTGCCAGGTATACTTTCATCTTGAAAACACCCCAACATTGCGGCAAGCATTGAGTTGTCGTTTCCATTAAGATTATACATAATGGTTTTGGCAAGTTGATTGGAACTAGCTAGATTGTCGAGAAATTTTGAAAGTGCTCCTGCTGTTTTTGTGTCATTAACTGCATCAAAGCCAGTATCTGCACCTAAAGATTGATACATTTTTGAATTATTGTTTCTCAATGCTCCGTAATGAAATTGCTGTGTCCATCCTTTAGCGTGATCTATTTTCGCAAGCTCCAGCAACATTGTCGTCTTAAACTTCCTTACACTCTGGCTGTCTATTTCCTCACCTTTCAGCACTTTCGATAGTATCTTATTGACCTCAGAGATAGTGGCATCTATGTAATCGAACTCTTCCAGCCCATGATCGGAAATTCTGCAACCATGCTCATGGAAAAAAGAATGTCGTATGCCAAGAGCTTCGAGAAGGGTGTCTACGTCTTTAATTTCAAGTCCGACTACCTCGCCCAAGTTATTTAAATAGTTTTTAAAACTAGCACCATCTTCTATTTTCAGAGCCTTATCGGGGCGGAAAGTAGGAAGCACTTTAATTCCGACATTGCCATCTGCGATTGTTTTATGATATTCCAGCGAATCTATGGGATCGTCTGTGGTACAAAGCACTTCGACCTTCATTTTTTTGAGCAGATTTTGACACGAGAAGCTGTTTTGAGCAAGCATGCCATTACATTTCTCATAAATTTCTTTCGCTGAACTTGGGCTTAATAGGTCACTTATGCCAAAATACCGTTGTAGTTCCATATGTGTCCAATGAAATAGAGGATTTCTCATGGTATATGGCACTGTTTGCGCCCATGCCAAGAATTTGTCGTAATCGTCTGCATCACCAGTTATAAATCTCTCTTCAATTCCATTTGCCCGCATCGCTCGCCATTTGTAATGGTCGCCCTGAAGCCACGCTTCGGTTATCGAGGCGAAGCTGAAATTATCAGCTATAAGCCTAGGAGACAAATGGTTGTGATAATCTATGATTGGCATCTGCACAGCATAATCATGATACAGCCTACGTGCGGCATCACTTTGTAGCATAAAGTTATGTTCTAAGAAGCCCATTATACAGATTTTGTTAGTAAGTTTCGGCTTGTCCTATTTCATCTATATCAAAAATCTTTTTTGACTCTATTCCGAATATTTCTTTATATATGAAGTACTGGCCAGCGTAAAGAATGTTGTAAGTAGCAAGTAGACCAATACAACATGCTATAACACCGACTATAGAGATCAGACCTAATAGTACTTGAGCCCAAAGGATTGTGAAGAACTTTTTGTTCACCGTCGAGATACTCGCTTTTATTGCATCCATTGGCGACATATTATCGTTGAACAAATAAATGGGTATTGCAAGACTTGTCGCAACTGCTAAGTATATGCCAGGCAGGACACACAAGACAGAGCCTATTCCAATCATTATCATTATCATTAAATAAAGACCTATGAAACCCCATACTCTAGAGGACTTTATTATCAAGAACATATCGCTCATGGAGTACTCCTCTCCAAGATCTGCTTTTTTGGCAATATAAATATAGCTATAATACAACGAATAGCTAACAAGCGAAGCAATGATAGTAATAACTGTCACTAAGGGGGTAAAATAGGCTGCATAAAATTTCATCATATTATCTAAAGATGGTTCTTCTATTAAAAGCCCTTGAGAATACGGGGACGTATCTGCAAAAATATTAGCAATAGACCCTATTACGCTAGAAATTATACCCACTATTAGTATAAATCCTATAGAAAACCAAAGTAGCTTTTTTGTTACAAGGTTTACAGAATTACTCACTACGTCTGAAACTGAGAAAGAGTAGCCTTCTCGTTTAATTTGCTCTAACTTTTCTTGAAATGTCATAATATATTTATTTTGATGAACGTCCTTTTCCTTGAGTGCGATTATATATTTCCATTGCCTTGGGCAATATTTCTTCAATTGCGGAAATGCGATTTTCGTCTAGTGGATGAGTTCTAAGAATTTCGGGAGTTTCTGCCGAACCTGACATTTGCGACATTCGTTGCCAGAAGCTTATTGCGACACTGGGGTCATAGCCTGCCTTGGACATGAATATTATTCCCATTTTGTCTGCCTCATATTCGTGCGTACGAGAATACGCCAATACTCCGAGGTTACCTCCTACTCCATATACTTGATTTACTAATGATTGTGTAGACGCTGATTTCTTTGCCATGGCGACACTCAACGCAACTCCTCCATATTGTAATGCCAATTGCTGGCTCATTCTTTCGCTACCATGTCGCGCTACAGCATGGGCTATTTCGTGCGATAGGACTACTGCCAGACCGGCTTCATTCTGAGCAATAGGCAATAATCCTGAGTAAACCACCACTTTGCCTCCTGCCATACACCACGCATTGGGCTCTTCTGACTCCACCAGATTAAACTCCCATTTGAAATCGCTGATGCGACTTTCCAATCCCTGCTGACGGAGATACTCCTCAACAGCAAGTGCAATTTTCTTCCCACAGCGTTGCACCATTGCCGTAGATGCTGCATTGGCAGACACTTTATTTTCAGTCAGAAATTGTTGATACTGAGTAAGACTCAACGAAAGCATCTCATTTTCAGGAACTAGACTAAGCTGCGAGCGACCTGTTAATGGAACACGACTACAATCGCTAAAAATCGAACACATAATCAACACTAAGCTTGACAAAGTAAAATTTTTCCTCATAATCTATCATTTAGATTCTATTCAGCATCTATTACTTACAAAAATATAAAATTATATTAACAATCGAAATTATTTTCTGTATTTTTTAAATTTCCATCAGCTCCTCGGCAATAATATTTGATAACAGGTAGCCCTTTTTAGTTGGCACATAAGGGCTTAATTGATTTCCAACAAGAAGTTGTTTTTTTAAAAGCTTTTCAAGTTTTTTCATTAGTCTTTTGTGCAAATCTTTGCCAAAAAACTCCAATACATAATTAGCATCTATTCCCCACATCGTCCTTGACAAACATAGCACATACTCATTATACCTATCTACAAGCGAAAGTTTTTCAACACTCTGACAATCACCCTTTTTCTTTAGGTATTCCGAAAGAGAAGTCGAGTTTGAACTTCTGATATTCGTTCCATTGTAGGAATGGGCCGAAGCACCGAGCCCGACGTACGGAGCTCCTTTCCAATACGATGAGTTGTGTTTAGACTGGTAGCCTTGTTTAGCAAGGTTTGCTAGTTCGTAATGGTCAAAGTTGTTCTTCTCTGCCCAGTTTGTAAGCATATAAAACTGAAGGGCATAATCATCTTCGGTAGCGGGTGTTACAATTTTGTTTTTCGAGAGCTCTGTTATCTTCGTATTTTCGTAATAGCTAAGGCTGTAAGCCGAGAGGTGTTGTATCTCTAGTTGAGATACAACATCAAGGTTATACGCCCACTTATCGTAACTAAGATCTGGGATTCCATACATCAAGTCTAGACTAATATTTTTTATCCCTGCATCTTGAATTTTCCTAATAGCAGCAAGAGCTTCGTCGGAGTTATGTCTACGGTCCAGCAATACTAAATCATCATCATGAAAGGACTGTATGCCGATACTTACTCTATTGAACCGTGATCGTTTCATCTGTGCAACAAGTTCCTCGCTCACATCATCAGGATTGAGTTCCATTGTTACTTCGGCATTAGGACTTATAACAAACTCACTACTCACATAGTCCATAAACTCTGATAGCTTGCAAACATCTATTTGCGAAGGAGTACCACCACCAAAATAGATGGTCTCGACAAGCCTTCCCTCAAGCTCCTGTCTTCTTGCTATAAGTTCATTCCGCAAACACTTCATGTACTCATCAGCAAGTCCAACTTCGGTAGTAGAATAGAAGTCGCAATAATTACAACGTCTTTTGCAAAAGGGGATATGCACATAAAGACCTGCCATTTCTTTTGCTAATTCTTTTTTAATAGAGTCATTGACAGGGGACCCGCCACGACTGTGCCCTCGACACCCCTGCTAGCATCTTCGTCAAAGAAACTATCGCCCTGCACCACAAGTTGCCAAGTCCCCTCACTAATAGGGACATTAATGGAGGTCTCATTATTATTTAAAATTACAAGAATAGATTCCCACATATCGCCGTTAGCGTTATTGAGCAGATAGAATGCCACTACTCCAGGTATATGCAAGCCATTGAACGACAAATTTGCTTGTAACTCATGTGTCTTTTTCATTCTAAATGCAGGATGTATCTTTCGTAGTTTAATTATATTTTTTAGATATTCTGTTACATCGGGAAAGGCATCCTTCTTGCTCCAATCTATTTTATTTATGGAATCTGGGGAGCAGTATGAATTTTCTATACCTTGTTTTGAGCGCAACAGTTCCATGCCTGCATGTATAAAAGGTGTTCCTTGCGACACCATGATTGTCGCCATTGCCAATTTTATGCGTTGCGCTAGTTTATTGTCGTCTTCTTTAGGCAATTGTATTTTCAACTGATCGTATAATGAGTAATTATCATGACATGATACATAACTCACTGTCTGACAAGGATTCTGCGCATAAGCTGGTGAGTTAATATAGCCAAAAGACAACTGTGGATGATAAGTTGCCCCTACGATTCCAAATTTTATCGGCTCTTCAATACTTTTATTCCCCGACACAAATCCGGGGCAACATGGATTCGGACAACCTTTCATTGCATCCCTAAAGTTGTCGTTAAAAACGGCAACCCTGTCCAGGAGTCCAACATTGTGCTTTGATGCTTGGTACTCTGTGGGCAATGGGGTTCTGTCGGCTGTCCAACCTTCGCCATAGAGTATTATACTGGGGTTAATTGCGTCCACACATCGCCTTACTTCTCTCATTGTTTCTAGGTCTATAAGTCCCATCAGGTCGAACCTAAAGCCGTCTATGTGGAATTCTGTTGCCCAATATCTTATTGAGTCGATAATAAACTTTCGAACCATTGGTCGTTCGGATGCAACTTCATTGCCACAGCCACTACCATTAGATAATTCACCATTATCCCAGTGTCGATAAAAATATCCAGGTTCAATAAGGTTAAATACTGAACGATCCGAATATCCAGTATGATTGTACACTACATCCATAACAACCCCTATACCCTTTGCATGCAGAGCCTTTATCATTAATTTCAGTTCACGAATACGCGTCGCCCCGTCTTTATGGTCGGTAGAGTAAGAGCCTTCGGGGACATTAAAATTTTTCGGGTCATAGCCCCAATTATATTGCTCATCAGCAAAACGCTCGTCTATGGACTTAAAGTCGAATATAGGCAAAAGGTGCAAATGAGTGATGCCTAACTCGACAAGATGGTCGAGCCCCGAGGCCTTTCCATCAGGGGTTTTTGTATTTTCTTCGGCAACACCTAGAAATAGCCCTTTGTGCTCTATCCCCGAGCTCTCGTCTATACTAAAATCTCTTATGTGTGCTTCGTATATAATACAATCGTTTAAGCTTTGGGGCTGAGGCCCTTTATCGAGGTCCCATCCTTCTGGCGATGTCTTCTGTAAGTCGATTATTTGCCCTCTCCTTCCATTCGTTCCTACGGCTTTTGCATAGATATCTATGGTTTCCTTGTGCCACTTCCCATTTTTAACAACCAGGTCATAGTACATTCCTTCCAGGTCTCGCTCTATCTCTATACTCCAAATGCCTTTATCCTGTTTCAATAGGCTTTCAATGAATATCGGTTCGTCATAGAGTTCTTTATTAAACAGTCTCAACTCGATTCTACTTGCCGAGGGAGCCCATACTTTTATTGTGGTCTTGTCGGGAGTGTAATTTACTCCCAAGTCGGTGCCGTTATAATACGGCATATATTGGAATGGTTGTTGCATACAATTCGGTCATTTACTACAAAGGTATAAATTCCCTTTTCTTTCTTGCTAAAACACAATCTTTATTATAGATTTTTTTTGAACCCCTCTCCGCAAAGTCGATTAATAAGGCACATGTTTAAGCTCAAGTACAAGCAGTTATCGAAGCAAACGGCATAAAAAAGAATAGTAGCAAAACACTCTCTTAAAAAAAAATACATATCTTTGCTACATTACGAAAGTGATTTATTGACGGTAATGTTGTTATTATGACACAGACGAAAGGCTTTTTTTGTTACATACTCACTATAGTAGCCATATTTCTAACTGCTAGCAAAGCATCTGCTAGCAAGGGAGATTCGGAAGAGCTGAACGTGTCTGAGTACATCATGTCGCACACTTCCGACTCGTATGATTGGCATATTGCCGACTATAAAGACAAACACATTTCTATACCTCTGCCAATAATACTTTACTCTACAAAATCTGGATTCCACTGCTTTCTATCGTCAAAATTTTGGCATGGGCATAGTTACAAAGGTTTTAAAATTGCAGAGAAAGGTGTGTACAAAGGCAAAATAGTAGAAATTGACGAAAGTGGCACGCACCTAGAAGAACACCCCATAGACTTTTCGATGAAACGCTCAATTGTAGGTATGTTTTTCAGCTGTCTACTGATTGTTTGTCTATTTGTAAGCTTCGGTAAGCGAGCCGAAAAATATATTGACACCGCCCCAAAAGGAGCTTATGCTTTTTTTGAGCCTATGATACTTTTTGTAAGAGATCAAATTGCAAGACCATCAATAGGAGAGCAGAAGTACCAAAAATTCTTACCTCTCTTGCTCACTATTTTTATATTCATCATTCTCAACAACTTACTAGGACTAATCCCTATTTTTCCGTTTGGAGCAAATGTTACTGGCACCATAAGCATAACAATGATATTGGCACTGATATCGATGTTTACAATAAACTTCTATGCATCAAGAGATTATTGGAAGCATGTTTTAAATCCTGATGTGCCTGCGTTTATGAAGTTCCCAATACCTATTATGCAGAGCATTGAGATTATTGGCTTAATACTCAAGCCAGCAGTGCTGATGATACGACTTTTTGCCAATATCATGGCAGGGCATTTGGTAATTTCAGCATTTATAGCCCTTATATTTATATTCACAAATATGTTTGGACCAACAGTTGGCACTGGAGTCTCGCTGTTTTCGGTAATCTTCGGAACAATAATGACATTTTTGGAGATTTTGGTCGCCGCCATACAGGCATACATATTTACCATATTGACAGCTATTTTTATAGGCTTGGCAGTAGAAGAAAATCATTAATCAACATAAAAAACAAACAAAATGAATCCATTCTTAGTAATAAACGACCCTAGTGTAGCAGCACTAGCAGCAGCAGTAATAGTAATAGGAGCTGCAATAGGCATCGGGCAAATCGGTTCAAAAGCCATGGAAGGAATAGCTCGCCAACCCGAAGCAGGCAACGACATTCGCTCGTCTATGCTCATAATAGCAGCATTCATCGAGGGAGTGTCAGTAATAGCATTAGTAATATGCCTGTTAGTATCGTTAAAATAAACCCATTATGGATTTTTTAAGTCCTCATCTGGGAACAGCGTTTTGGGCACTAGTGATCTTCTTAGTGTCCTTTTCCATACTGCGTAAATATGCGTGGAAGCCGATATTAGAAGCTTTGCGCCATCGTGAGCATGCCATAAATATGTCCTTACAAAGTGCAAAACAGGCAAGAGAAGAACAAGGAAAACTTATTAGCGACAACGAGAAGATAATCACGGCAACCTTGAAACAGAAAGAAAAAATACTTGCCGAAGCAAGTTCTACAAAAGCAGAAATTATTGAGCAAGCTAGAATTGAAGCAAAAACAGAGGCGACAAAAATCATTGAGCAAGCACGCAGGCAGATTGCACACGAAAAAGAGCAAGCCGAAAACGAAATAAAAAAACAGTTGCTAAACCTTGCCATATCAGTTTCGGAAAAGGCTGTAACAACAGAGCTTAACAATGAGGAATTTAACAAAGCCTTGATAAACGAACTTGCAAAAGAGACCAATATCGCAATGAGTAAAAGTGCGTAGATTTTGAATAAGAACAGAAAACTCATAAAAAAATACGCGCAAGCCCTTGTCGATTCGCACAAGGACGATGCGGATTTAGCAAATTTGCGCAAAGAGATAGACTACCTATCCTCTTTATACATGAACGACACATCGTTCAGGAGCTTGCTTACACACCCAAAAATCAACAAACAAATGAGGGTGGATGTAATTTGTCAGGTATTAAAAAACGACATCGGCGACAAACTCTTAAATTCTCTGTGCATAATTGCCAGAAATGGGAGACTCAACGAGCTTGGCGGTTTAAAAAAAACAACACTACAACTCATTGACAAAAAGCAAGGTATACACACAGTAGATTTATACACGGCGCGCAAAGCCGACCCAAAGCAATTTGAAACCATAAGACAACGGCTTAAGGAAAAACTCCATGGCAAGGTTAGATTTAATTTCATTGTCGACCCTAGTATAATTGGCGGTTTCGTATTAAGCACCGATTCTTTTTTGTATGACAACAGCCTAAAGACAAAATACAAAACATTGGAAAGAGAATTAAAACTTTAAGATTATAACAAAAAGACATGAGTCAGATAAAACCCTCCGAAATATCGAAAATACTGAAAGAGCGCATTGAAGGCGTAGACTTGTCTGTAAAATTCGAAGAAACAGGCATAGTTATACAAAGTGGCGATGGTATAGCCCGAGTTTATGGGCTTTCTAAAGTTGGGCTGAACGAGATGATTGAATTTGAAAATGGCACCAAAGGCGTAGCATTCAACATTGAAGAAGACAATGTTGGAGTCATCATAATGGGCGATTTTCACAATATCAGAGAGGGCCTCAGAGTAAAGCGTCTTTATAAGATTGCCTCTTTGCAAATTGGCGATGGTATCCTGGGCAGAGTGGTGAACACATTGGGCGAGCCCATCGACGGTAAAGGGGATATTGTTGGCACTACCTACAACTTGCCTTTCGAAAGAAAAGCACCAGGAGTAATTTATCGTCAGCCTGTAAAGCAGCCCTTGCAAACTGGCATCAAAGCCGTTGATGCAATGATACCAATCGGCAGAGGACAGCGAGAATTAATAATTGGCGACCGTCAGACAGGGAAAACATCAATAGCCATAGATACAATATTAAATCAGATTAACGGGTATAGAAATAACGATCCTGTCTACTGCATATATGTTGCCATTGGGCAGAAAAGTTCTACTGTTGCCAACATTGTCTCCACGCTAGAGAAACATGGCGCAATGGAATACACCACTGTAGTAAACGCCTCAGCAGCAGAACCTGCAACATTGCAGTATCTTGCTCCTTATTCAGCAACTGCCATTGGTGAATATTTCAGAGACACAGGGCGACACGCTCTCATCATATACGATGATTTATCTAAACAAGCAGTGGCATACAGAGAAATATCACTACTTATGCGCCGACCTCCAGGTAGAGAAGCCTATCCAGGCGACATCTTCTACCTGCATTCAAGATTACTAGAACGTTCAGCAAAACTCATTGAAAACGACGAACTCGTCAAAAGCATGCCCGACATGCCCAAGGAGCTTAGGAGTATAAGTAAAGGAGGAGGCACTCTAACATCCTTACCAATAATAGAGACACAAGCTGGAGACGTTTCGGCATATATTCCTACAAATGTTATTTCTATTACCGACGGGCAGATATTCCTTGAGTCCGACTTGTTCAATTCTGGAGTTCTACCGGCCATCAACGTAGGCATCTCGGTATCGCGAGTGGGCAGTAGCGCACAAATAAAACCAATGAAGAACATCGCTGGATCAATGAAGGTAGAACAAGCACAATACCGAGAGCTTGAGGCATTCTCGAAGATGGGAAGCGACATGGATGCAGCCACAAAGCTGGTACTGGACAAAGGTGCAAGAAATGTAGAGATATTAAAACAGCACAATTATTCTCCAATGCCCGTAGGTGAGCAACTTGCAATATTATATTGTGGAGTGAACAACTTACTTAGAAAATTGCCCCCGTCTAAAATTCGAACATTTGAAAAAGCCTATCTGCAAGATATGAGAATCAATCATATTGAGCTTCTTTGTAATATTGAGGCTGGAACAATGACAAAAGACGACGAGGCTGAACTTAGAGATATAATCAGCAATATTATAAAATCTCTGTTATAAAATAAGAGTCTTACGGCATGCCTAATTTAAAAAACATACGTAGCAGAATATCGTCAGCAGGGCAAACAAGAAAGATAACCTCGGCAATGAAAATGATATCTGCAGTTAAGCTCAGAAAATCGCAAGACAAGCTTGTGAACCTGCGCCCCTACGCCGAGAAACTCAAGAGTATAGTATTGCACGTAAACTCCATGTTGAGCGAAAAAACAAAAATAAACTCGCCTTACATAGAAAAACGAGATGTGAAAAAGGTGTTGATATTAGCAATAACAAGCGACAAGGGTCTGTGTGGTGGCTACAACACAAGCGTGATGAAAGAGGCTATCAACCTTGTTGTTGACAAGCATTCTGAGCACTACGGAAGTGGCAATATTGACTTTTACATAATAGGCAACAAAGGCATAAAAATAGCAAATGAACTGAATTTCCATATTGTTCACTCTAAAGTTGACATGGACAATGTGGACTTCCATGAATCTAAGGAAATTGCCAAAGAGTTAATGGACTTATTTGAAAAGGATAAATATCAAAAGGTATATCTAGTATATTCTAAATTTAAGAATAGCGCCAACAGTATCCCCACACACGAATTGCTAATGCCAGTCGTTCCCGAGCCTCCTCACACGGCCAAAGCCTTGTCGTCGCACAAGGATGATTATATTTTTGAACCCTCCATAGACAAAATAGCAGAGGAACTCATTCCTTTACTAATCTACAATCGTATTTATGTGGCGTTCTGCAATGCCTTATCGTCAGAGAATGGAGCACGAATGACCTCCATGTATCAGGCAACGGACAATGCCGACGAACTTATAGGCAATCTCAATCTTGCATACAATAAGTTAAGACAGACATCTATCACCAACGAAATATTGGAAGTAACATCGGGGGCAGAATCATTAAACTGATTTTATTGGGTCAGTCAGGGAAGTAGGAGGAATACAGAATAGACAATAAAGTTCGGATATCTGTGAGTTGAATCCAGATTATGGATTGGAATCTTTTTCTTACGCAGTAGAATTATTACTTTAGCAAAATAATTGTGGTACTAGAAACAAGATTTTAAACAAATGGGTGAAAGAATAGATAAAATTGGTAAGGAGTTGTCAGAGCGATGCTCGATGTTTTTCAACTCTTCAGGACATACACGCAAAGGATGTGGTGGTATTAATATCAGTCGGAGCTTGCCTTCTGTAGGAGAGATAGAGTTGGTGGTGAGACTGTTTCGGGAATTGATTTTTCCAGGTCATATTTGTGACAAGCACTGCGTTTTGAAAGATTTGGAAGGTTATATTTCAGATTGTTTAGGCGAGTTTAAGCATCGTTTGCTACATCAAATTAAATCCGTGTTGGCGTGTAGTACAAATTATTCTGAGTGCGAGTGCGAGATTAGTGCCCAGTCAATGACGGACAGAATTATAGAGCGGATTCCTAGTTCTCAGTCGGACTTGTATTCCGATGTTATTGCCCTTTACGATGGGGATCCTGCAGCTATCAGCCTTAGCGAGATTATCTTCTGTTATCCGGGTTTGTTGGCAGTATCGAGCTACAGACTTGCCAATATTCTGAGCGTACTTGGAGTGCCCTTATTGCCGCGTATTATTTCGGAGTTGGCACATTCCAAAACTGGAATTGACATCCATCCTAGAGCTACTATCGGGCGGTCTTTTGCAATAGACCATGGCACAGGTGTTGTCATTGGAGCGACTTCGATAATTGGGGCGCATGTTAAGATTTATCAGGGGGTAACCTTGGGGGCAAAGAGTTTTCCGCTCGACGATAATGGGAATCCCATCAAGGGTATAAATCGCCATCCGATTATTGAGGACAATGTTGTAATTTATTCCAACGCTTCGGTCATAGGGCGTATTACGATAGGCAAGGGTGCAGTAATCGGCGCTAACACTTTTGTGTCCTACGATGTGGAGCCGGGAGGGAAAGTGTTGAGGTGATAAACCCAGAATACCGTTAGCTTACCTGCTACGGCATTCCAATACATAAATAATCCAGGATTAACTGAGTAGAGAAGAAATTCCCTGAGAAGAATCTTTTGTTCAGCTCACTCGGATACAAATATTCGTTTTTTTGTTCAGCGTCCCAATCTTCAAGTGGTGCAGGTTGCTATTTGACAGTATATTTTCCATCTCTGTTTCGCTTCCTTTGTCTACTGATATTAGCAATCCGCCACTGGTTTGTGGGTCATACAATAAGGGTGCAAAATTGGGGTCCGACAGTTCTACTTTTTCACTATAAGTCTGCATATTGCGCTTGCATCCGCCGGGTATACAGCCTTCTGAGATGTATTTGCTAATGTTCGGAAGAATGGGAAGGGCGTTGTACTCTATTTCAGCGCTTACATTACTGCCTTGGCACATCTCGTGTAGGTGTCCTATCAGGCTGAAACCTGTAACGTCGGTCATGGAGTTTACAAAAGGGAGTTTACCGAGTGTTTCGCCTATGCTGTTTAGCTGAGTCATGTTGTCAATCATGTTTTTCACATCGACTTTTGCTATAACGCCTCGTTTCTGTGCTGTGCTTAGTATGCCAACCCCTAGAGGCTTGGTCAAATATAGCGAACTCCCTGTTTTGGCTGTATTATTTCTTTTTAGATTTACTGTACTTACCAATCCGTTGACAGCAAGTCCAAATATTGGTTCTGGGCTGTCGATGCTATGCCCTCCAGCCAAAGCGATGCCTGCTTGCTTGCAGGTTTCGCGTCCTCCTTCGATTACCATGCTTGCTACTTCGGCGGGGATTTTATCAATGGGCCAACCAAGTATGGCGATGGCTAGTACGGGCCTTCCTCCCATGGCATATACATCGCTAATGGCATTGGCGGCAGCTATTTTTCCAAAGGTAAAGGCATCATCCACTATGGGCATGAAAAAATCGGTAGTACTTATCAGTGCTTCGCCGTTTCCCAGGTCGTAAACAGCGGCATCGTCTCTGGTGTCGTTTCCTACGAGCAGTTTCCTGTCGGACGGTACCTCTTGCCCTCCCTTTAATATGCAGCTAAGCACCGATGGTGATATCTTGCATCCGCAACCTGCGCCATGACTATATTGTGTAAGTTTTATATCGTTCATAATCGTACATTCAGTTTATTGTAAATTATTTTTGCGTTTTTTTCTGGGTCGACTGTGGGACAGTCTATTTTAACTATCGATGTTGGCTTCCGTTTGGCAAGTCCGTAGGAATATGCTTTATCGTAGTAATGCAGTGCTATTTCTGCCACTGCCGCATAGTTTTTTTCTGCAAGTAGGTTTAGTGCATCATTACAACTGTTGCTGCCTAGCCGCTTGCTAATCCGCTTCAGGGCTTTTTCCAGACCTTCATCGTTGGATGTAAGGACATAGTCATCAATAAGGTGTTTAACTCTTTCGTCTCGGGGTATGTTTAGAAAGATTACCTTGGCGTTGCGCATCTGTTCATAAAAACACTGTGGCAATGAGACTTGACCTATGCGCATGCTCTCGTCTTCGACAATAAGTACGTCGTTGGCAGAATAGTGTCGTAGTGCCATGTAGAGTATGTTCTGAAAGTGCTCTGTTGTGGGTTGCTTGTGCATGCCAATACTCCCAAACGCCGAGCCTTTATGGCAGGCAAGAGCTTCTAGGTCGACAGTGTTTAACTTGTATGTTCTTTGTAGTTCGTTTATTAAAGCGGTTTTTCCTGATCCTGTAAAGCCTCCTATAATCAGCAGGTTTTGCTTTTGCGCGAAACGTCGATTTATCAATTGTCTAAATGCTTTGTAGCCTCCTGATATTATATAAACATCTTTAATGCCGTTTTCGTGTAGGTGCTCTGCAAACAGACGACTGCGCATTCCTCCGCGCCAGCAATGTACAATCACTGGTTTCTCTTGCGCCAGTTTGCGTGTTTCGTCTATGTACCATGTTCGTTTGGGATTGGCATATATATATCCTATTCCTGTGGCTTTTTTTTTAGATTCCTGTTTGTATGCAGTGCCGATATGGGCACGTTCGTTGTCGCTAAAAAGGGGGACATTGTGGGAGCCAAGAATGTGTCCGGCTAGATACTCTCCAGGCGAACGTACGTCAACAATCGGACACGAAAGTTCTAAGGCTTCTTCTATTTCTACAACTTTAATCATGTTGCTATTTTCAGACTGGTCGTCATTGTGTATTTATATTATTAATTGTATAGAGGTTGTTTATAAAGCACGAAACCTGCATTAGCTATCTTGCTATGTGTTTTAATCTCTTCAAAACAAGTGTTTCTCTAGTTTTGTTTCGCTCGCCTTAGTGGTGCTACGCTTCGTTGCACCAAGACTCTTGTTTTATAGAGCTTGAAGCTCTTGCTACGGCGCTCCAATGCATAATTTGGGTTTTAAGTTTTCTTGATGCTCTTTATAAGTCTAAGAATTTCTCCTATCCACAAGACTACCGAAGTGCTGACAATTATTATGGTCCAATCTTCCCAGTTTAATGGCACGGCATTAAACATTGAGCCACCGAAGCTGACAATTAGGCATTGTCCGATTAGAATAACGAGGGCTATCAGAAGGAAACCTTTTGAGGAGGCAATGTTTGCAAATACTGATTTACCTGTCATAAATGCTTTCGCATTGAACATATTCCAAAATTGTAGCATAACGAATATTGTGAAAAACGATGACAGTTCGTAGGGTGTAAGTCCACCTTCAGTTTTCGAGAAATTAAAGAATGAGTAAAAGAAATCTTTGTGGTTAAACTGCGACAGGGTTGTAATATCGGCATGGCGAAAATATTGCATCAGCCCCAATAGACATAATACAAAAATCAATCCTACTCCTATTATCGCTTTTGCCATAGAGCTATTTATAATGAATGCAGATGTTTTTCGGGGCTTCTCTGTCATTACCTTTTCATTGGGAGGTAGTGATGCTAAGGCTAGAGCTGCGAAGGTGTCCATAATCAGATTTACCCAGAGCATTTGTGTTACTGTCAATGGTGATTTTGTTCCTAAGAAAGCACCAATAAGCACAATAAGACAAGCGACAACATTGATTGTCATCTGAAACAGGATAAATCTCTGTATGTTGTGGTATAACGAGCGCCCCCACATAACTGCACTAGATATGCTATGGAAGGAGTTGTCTAGGATGGTTATGTCGCTGGCTTCTTTTGCAACCGATGTGCCATCGCCCATGGACAGTCCTACTTGCGCAGCGTTCAATGCTGGTGCATCGTTTGTGCCATCGCCTGTGACAGCTACCACTTGGTTGTTATTTTGCAATATTTGCACTAGGCGTTGTTTGTCCATCGGTCTTGCTCGCGAGAGTATTTTTAGTTCAGGCATTCGCTCTGTCAGTTCAGAATCGGACATTGCTGCAAACTCGACACCAGAGAGATGATTTTTGTCTCCGTCGGTCTCTGTCCATAGTCCAATTTGTCTGCCTATTTGCTTCGCTGTGCCTGGGGTGTCGCCCGTAACTATCTTCACCTCTATACCTGCATCTAGGCAACTTGCAACAGCTTCGGGAACTTCGGGGCGCACAGGGTCGGAGATGGCAACAATGCCTAAAAATATCAAATCTGTGTTTATCAATCGGCCGTCTTTAATATAAGTAGTGCTTTCGTCGACAAACTGATATGCAAAACCTAAGGTTCTCATGGCTTGGTTTTGATATTCTAATAGGTCGTCTTCGATACTTTTTTGTTGGTTTTCCTTAGGTATGTGCCCCTCAGGAGTTTCGATGTTCCCACACATGGAAAGGATAATTTCGGGAGCTCCTTTCACATATAGCACATTCTTGCCCAGTACATTCGACTTTACAATTGTTGCCATATATTTTCGCTCGGTGGAAAATGTCAATTGTTCTACTATTTCATTTTCTTCTCGGATGGGTAAGTAGTTTGTGCCTTTGTCGTGTAGCCACAACAATAATGCTCCCTCTGTGGGGTTTCCTAGAGCTTTTATTTTTTTGTTGTCAGAATAATCTAGGTAGGCTGTTGTATTGACAGAAATTCCTTCTTTTATTAGTTGGCTGGCGTTGTCATCCTCTAGCTTGGAGCTTTTAAGTCCGTAGAATTGTGGCTCATGCACCCTCATCTGATTTTGTGTGAGGGTTCCAGTTTTGTCGGTACAGATAACGGTAGTAGCACCCATGGTTTCGCAAGCATGCATTTTGCGAACCAGGTTGTTTGCCGATAGCATTCGTTTCATGCTTAATGCCAGACTGAGTGTTACGCTCATCGGCAAGCCTTCGGGTACGGCAACAACAATCAGAGTAACGGCTATCATTATGGTATGCAAGAAGTAAGTTCCATATGCTACCCAGTCAATATTGCCGAGTTCCGCGGAACTAAGATAGACGAAAGTGCGCCCAATAATGACGAGAGCAGCAATGGCATAACTTGTTTTAGTTATAAGACTAGCCAGTTTATCTAGTTGCTTGTTTAGAGGGGTTACTACACTACTGTCAATCTGCGAACCTTTATAAACTTTTCCATATTCGGTAGCATCACCCACATTGAATATCTTTATAATGCCATGACCGTCTACCACTGTTGTGCCGCGCATTGCATGATTTGACGGATAGGTGGCGTTGGTGTTGAAGTTGGCTGTTTCGGTTGTTTTTCTTATTACGGGTTCGCCTGTAAGTGCCGACTCGTTTATTTGTAAAGACACTGCCTCCATCAACTCGCCGTCGGCAGGCACTTCCTCGCCAGTTTCTAGGACGACAATATCGCCTACAACAACGTCCTTTTTGCTTATTAGGTAAATGTTTTCGTTCCGAATGACTTTTATTGGGGTGTCGTCGTTTACTTTATTGAGAACATCAAACTTTTTGTTGGCGCTGACGTTAAAGAAAAATCCGATTAATGTTGCTAATATAACTGCCAACAATATACCCAAAGGCTCGAAAACAACGCCGACGTGCATGTTTCCGTGTATGGAAAAAAGAATGGGAATAGCAACAATTGATAGAACGCAGGCAAATAAAGTTATAACAGCCCAGTCATATTTCTTATAAGCTTTTTTTCCGTCTTCAATGGTCTTTACTTTAAATAGGCACAAGACAGAACAAAGCACGAGTATAATTAAGGGTATAATGAGTCCTTTCAGTCCCAACATCTCGAAGAAAGCAACTAGAATAGATAGAAATAAAGCTCCTAGAAGAATTTTTATAATAGGATCGTCAAACATTTCAAGAAACTGCGACCATAGCGACTCTTTGTCAGGGGGAGTTAAAGTATTATCTCCATATTTTTTGCGATTGGCTAAAACTTCGTCGTTTGTCAATCCACTGTAGTGATGCGACTTTTCCATGTTAACAAAGTTGGTAAATGTGTTTAAAATTTCTTCCTAATCCATTATAATCCAATCCATATCCAACAATAAACCTGTCAGGTATTTCCAGTCCGATATAATCAATATTGATATCATTTTTTAGAGCTTCGGGCTTAAAGAGCATTGTAGCTGTAATAACTTTCTTCACGCCAAGCTCTTCTAGTTGTTTTCCTATTTGTGCCAATGTGTTGCCAGTGTCTATGATGTCTTCGAGTATTACGAGTGTGCGTCCTTTAATATCCTCGTTAAAACCGATAAGTTTTTTGATATTACCTGAGGATGAGTCACCTTCGTAGGAGGAAAATTTGACAAAAGAAATCTCTGCCCCCTCAATATTAATTTCCTTGAACACATCGCTGGCAAACATAAATGCACCATTGAGGACCGCTATAAAAAGGGGCTTCTCGTCTTTCAAGTCGTCATTCATTCCACATGCTATCCGCTGAATAGCTGAATTTATATCCTTGTAGTCAATGAATTTTTTAAAAGTCTTGTCAAAAATCGTAACTTTGTCAGGCATATTGTAGTATTTCAAATTATTGTAGGGACAAAAATAGTTATTTATATAGACAATTGGCAATTGATTGCTGAAAATATAAGGGTATCAGTTGTTGATGTAAAAAATTAAAAAAATGAATGCAAGAGTAAGTATAATAATGGGGAGCACCTCCGACATGTCGGTGATGGAAAAAGCGGCTCAGTTCTTTGACAAGATGGAAATTCCGTTTGAAATTAATGCTCTTTCTGCACATCGCACACCCCAAGAAGTAGAGAAATTTGCTAAAGAGGCAAAAGCACGTGGCATAGAAGTAATAATTGCTGGAGCAGGAATGGCTGCTCATCTGCCAGGAGTAGTGGCAGCAATGACAAGTCTGCCTGTTATAGGAGTTCCAATTAAAGCAAGCCTCGACGGCATTGATGCATTATTAGCAATTGTGCAAATGCCTCCAGGAATACCTGTTGCAACAGTGGCTATAAACGGAGCGCTAAATGCAGCAATTCTGGCAATACAAATAATGGCAAATGGAGACAAAAGCCTACAAACAAAGATAGAAGCTTACAAAGCAAGCCTAAAACAGAAAATAGTAAAAGCCAATGAGGATTTTTCTGCGGTTAAATACAAATTCAAAGTGAACTGAGACAAGAAAGTTTTTAAAGCTTTCGTTCTTTTTCTTTCGGTCACTTACTGTAAAACAGCAAAAAGGGCGAAAGCTTCCCTAGAACGGACATCTACAATTCAATCCAGTATACGCATTAGTCCACTCGCTACGGCATTCTAATTGCATATCCTGGGTTGAAAGTTCTTTTGTCGTTTTTGCAGAGTAATAGAAAAAAAAAGAGCCACAGAACTGCTGTAACTCTTTTATATTCAAGGTGGAGAATAGGGGAGTCGAACCCCTGACCTTTTGACTGCCAGTCATTTTTCAGTAGTTTTCTTTCATTTCCTTTCTTCTGCTTTTAATCACTATATCAGCAAGTTAATCTAACTTTGCTTGACTTTCATTTTCTTTATTTGGAGTATTATCTCTATATTTGTATGCAAATTGTATGCAAAAAATGATAGGAATAACAACAGCCATAATACTCGACACTCGAGCAAAAAGAAAAGACGGAACATATCCTTTGAAGCTTCGTCTGACATACGAGCGTAATCAAAAATATTTACATCTCAAGCGTTATCTATCAGAAAGCAATTGGAATAAATACAACAAAGGCTCTAGGTTGACTTCTGAACTTAAAGAACTAAGCTTCTTTCTTAAACACATAGAATCTAAGGCTATTGATATAGCAAACAAAGCCGTTGTCTTTTCTTTGGAAGATTTTAAGAAACAACTCATAGGCTTTTCGGATACAAACAATACCATAATAGAAAGTCTAAAGAAGCGACTATCTACACTCGAAGAGGAAAATAGAATAAGCACCGCCATTACCTACCGATACACCATTAAAAGCATAGAGGTATTCAATGCAATGAAAGGAAGAAAAACAATACAATTTGCTGAAATAACGCCCGAATGGTTGCAGTTGTATGAAAATTGGATGTTGCAAAATGGGAAATCAGTTACTACGATTGGTATCTATCTAAGGAATCTTAGAACTATAATCAACGAGGCAATAGACAACGGAAACCTTCCTCGTGACAAATATCCTTTTTCCAAAAATAAATATACAATTCCATCGGCTCGCAACATAAAAAAGGCTGTAACCATTCAAAATATTAAACAGATTGTTGAGTATGCTCCTAAGAGCGAAGCAGAAGAAAGGGCTAGAGATATGTGGTTGTTCTGCTACTTATGCAATGGAATAAATATGAAAGACGTTGCAAATCTAAAATTCAAAAATCTTGATAATAAGCACATCTATTTTGTCCGCTCAAAGACCCAACGTGCAACAAAAGGAAAACAGAAAACCATCGTCATTTTGAGAATGGATAAGATAAATGAAATAATCCAAAAGTGGGGAAACCTACCCGACAACCAAGATGATTACATCTTCCCTATTTTATCCAAAGGAGATACTCCTAAGCAAGAACACGAAAAAGTGAAGCAGGCTATAAAAACGACCAATAAATACACTAAACGCATAGCTAAAGAGTTAGGGTTAGACTTGAACCTTACGACATATTCTGCTCGCCATTCATTTGCAACAGTCTTGAAACGCTCAGGAGCTTCATCTGAGTACATTAGAGAAAGTTTGGGACACAGTAGCGAGCGAGTTACACAAAACTACTTAGATAGCTTTGAAGACGATACTAGAGAGAAATTTCAGAACAAACTGCTTGACTTCTAGATTATGAAAGAAACATTACTTTATGTAGCCTTTATACTGCCATTTATTTCGTCACTGATAATGCTTGCCAAATATGTAAGACTAGGGAGCTATTATTGTTTTGATGCTCCAACTGAATGGTGGAAAACAGAAGAAGAGAAGCCTAGACTATTTTTCTTTTTTATTGGACTAATTCTTACGAATGCTATTACGACATTAAACGTAGAAGCAGAACGGTGGCAGTGGATAATATTTATTGTATTTGCACTTCTAGCAAACTTCTTTAATTGGATAATTTGGACAAATAAGTTCAGAAAGACTCTGTCATTAATCATAAAACGCAAACTTACACAAGGCAAACCATCTCCATTCTACAGCAAAAAACTAAATCTAACTAAGATATTAGAAGAATTAAACTTTGTAGAATGTACAGATAGTACATTTAAAGACTTCCTGCTCGGCTACCAAATTGAAGATAAGATGAAGTGTAGTTTGTCTAAAATTCAATTAATCCGTTTTATTGCAATAATGTTTGAATACACAAGAGATACTCCTCACGACGAAATAAAAGAGAAAATCTCCCATTACTTCGTTCAAAAGAATGATGAAAATCCTTTTTACATCCAAGATAAGGCATCCGAAATCTCAAAAGTTTTTGACGAGCAAATTAATAAGGCGAAGATTTACGAAGACTTCAAAAACAAACTACTCCTTTTATTTTCAATACAATAACTAAAACAGAACCGAAGTTCTTAATCAGTTCTGCGTCTATCTTTTCCCTTTCGTTGGATAATGTCTTGCTTTGCTGTGTCGACTAGAAATAACAAAAGCAAATGCATTTGCTCATTCTTTAATTTAATTCAAATGAATTATGAGCAGGAAAAATTTAACGGAATACCTAGACCGTATTGAAAACTTATTACTAGGTAAAAAGAGCGTTCTCACGCTAGAAGAAGCGTGTTTGTACACGGGCTTTAAAAAGACGTATATGTACAAACTCACAGCCCTACGTCTCATCCCACATTCAAAGCCTAATGGGAAGTCTATATTCTTCAATCGTTCAAAGCTTGACTTATGGCTTCTTGAAAACGAATGTAAGATAAAAGCTGACATTGAACGAGAAGCTATGCTTTCTTTAGAATCAAAGAAAGGAGGTGTGCGATGAATGAGCAAAGACCCGTAAAATGGACAGACACTCTACTAAACATTGACGAAGAGTATGAGGAGCCTCCAACTGTTTTGTCTATAGGGGGTAGCTCGGTGGCAACCCTAGGAAACTTCAGCGCTGTAGTGGGCAAAGAAAAATCTCGAAAAACATTCTGCATAACAGCTATGGTATCAGCGTTACTTTCTGGGAAGCGAGTGCTAAATTTCACTCCTTCAATCCCGTCAGATAGGAAAAAGATTATATACGTTGACACCGAACAAGGAATACATCACTGCCAAAAAGTAGTAAGAAGAGTTCGAGAATTAACTGGCTGGAATAAGGAGCAAATCAAAAGCAGACTTGCTTTTCTTGTTCTTCGGAAATATGA
>JBKECH010000091.1:0-9606 GCA_047974415.1 Bacteroidales bacterium
ATCATTTTCGATGTGGAACGCCCAGGCAATAACAGCATTACGCTCTACTTGCACGCCACCAAAGAAGAATTGAGCGAGCTGAACTTGCGCTTGCTGAGTCCTGAGCTTATCAGCGGGAGCATCACGTGGAATAGTTTGAATGAAGTAAGCATAGAGCTAGATGCAACCCCTACGAGCGTGGTTCATGTCATGTTCTCCGACGAAAATTCTAACTACTACGGCACGCAATCCTTTCAACCCGAAGATTTCAAGTCGTTAGAAGAATAACTGTGTGAACTAGACTTTATGGACAGACTCTAGTTAAGGAATTGCGAGCCACGGTGCGGAGCAATGATTCCTTATCGCGAAAACCGATGTCTTTCGCACCTGTCGGGACTTTGGTTTGTTGTTGTTTCTTTTCATAGTGCGATTGCACTATGCTACTGTCTGTAAGTCCGAAAGGACTTACAAAGCTTAACTAAACGACATTGAAATGTCATTATCAAATAGTAGCTACCCTCAGAATACAGGGACGGCATGCGTGATGGTGTGGAGGGAAGGAATGGAAATTAATCCCATCCCTCCTATCCGATTGTGTCGTACGTGCTTAGAAGGTGATGCAAAGCCAATCAATATGGGGCTTCGTTTTCTTTTTATTTGATTTTTTTACTTTGACAGCTCCTCTAGTATTGTTTTTCGCATTGTCCTAAAGTTGCTAATACTAAGATCGTAGTGGTCAAAGTTGAAAACTATTTTGCCTGCAAGTTTTTTAGCAAGTTCGGGGTTCTTTTTGTCTAGCATTTTCAGTAGTTCGTAGTCGACAATACCATCACGCATAGCTTCTAGACGAATGCTCGACAGCAACCGGTTTTCAGCTGGGTAGACTATATTCATATCTCCAGCAGGCAGAGTGTTGCCAGCGTAGTTCATGTGGGTAGTTTCTTTATAAGGGTCGGAGTCTTTCTGCCAATAGTTCAAACCCCAATGCAGGTAGCCTGTAATTCCGTAGTTGTAATTAATCCAATGAAGTAAGCGAGTCTTTATTAGTGGTTGTTCTATAAATCTGTTGGCAAAGTTCTCTTGTGGTCCTAGGCAGGTGTAAAACCACACCTCCTTGCCTTGCTCTTGCTGTTTTTTGTAGAAACTATAATCGTCGTTTAAAAAATTTAGCTGAGGTACCCATATGTCAATAGAGCCGTCGAGGTCGCTAGAATGGCATGCCTCTATTATTCTTACTCCTGGCAAAAATTTTCTTGCGAATGCCGATATCTCGGCGTAAGATTCCTTGTTAGTTCCTATGGGCTCGTCTGCAATGTGTTGGCAATACATGTTGAGCCACTTGTTTTCTTCTAGGTTTTTTTTCAGTGCTGGAAGAAACTGCTTGTAAAAATTCTGAGCTTTGGGAGCATTTACATTGTAGTCTTTCATCTCCCATTTTTCATCTTTTTTTTCGGGAACTCTAACAACGAAAGGACCAGTCCAGTTTTCTGGTAGTCTGGTGCCTATATGTCCTCCTTCAATGAGCTCACAACATCCAGCCTCAATCATCAGTTTTATTGTTTTGTTGAAGTTGGAAAAATCGAAGTGCCACTTGTCGCCATCTTTCTTATAGTCTGTTAGAGATGTAGGGCTTATTAGAACTACATTCTGGCGATATTCCTTCATCATTTTGCCCATTGTCGCCATGTATTTCCAGTAGTCGTTAGAATATTTCTCAAGCTTTCCGTCTTTATTTAGGAGATTTAAATTGTCGGGATTGTACCAGTTAGTTACCATCAGGCTGGTTTTGTCTATTATTGGTTTGTATACTTCGATGCTGATATCTTTTTTTATGTATACCTTCTGCCCTTTTATTTTGGCTTGCAAGGTAACTTGTCCTGCGTATTTACCTGGTTCGGTGTCTTTTGGAATTGCTACGCTAAGCCATACCGCTTGTGTCATGGTGGAAGGAATATCTACGCTAGAACTATCTAAGATTGGGTCGGGATAAAATCCTGATGAGCTTTTTAGATAATCGCGTCCTGGGCTTGGCACTGGTCTGTCGACAGGTACATAGCCTACAAAACCTGTCTTTATATCTTCCAGCTTCGTATTACCTGCAATAGGACTTGTAACTTCGAGCTGAACATCTTCTAATGTCAGTCCTGAACGAACAGCGAACTGAAAACTCGCGTGTTCGCCTCTAGCTACGTCAGCATGTGCTTTTTGAGCAGGGAAGTACGAGCTCTCGGGGAAAATTTTTTGCAATGGGTCAACATACTCGAATGTAATATCTTTTTTGTAATCTGCGCAAGAATACAGAAATAATATAGATGCGAGTATCAATACAATAGAATGTGCTTTCATGTGTTTAAAGTTTTGCAATAAGCTGTAAGCCATAGGCTTTATGCTTTTGTTGGTTTATAATCATCCTCCATTTTGTAGTTAGGCTTACAGCATGACTGTTTCATCTGTTTAATAATAAAAGAACTATTGCCTAGCGTACTAAAAAAGGTCAAGAACTTATTGTTCTTGACCCCAAAAGTACAGAAATTTTTTACTTACTCCAGCCTGGATTTTGTGTCAATTTAGAATTTAATGTAATTTCATTCAAAGGAACTGGTAGCAGGTAGTCTCTTTTTACGTTGAATTTATTACCTGTTGGTATCTGTCCTCGGTGTGGGTCTACATATCCATTTTCGTCTACAATGATATCTGTACCTATGACAATGTCAGGGAAATCAGATTGCATAAAGTAAACGCCTCTCATGCGCTTGTCAACTATCAGTTCGTCGGCAGCTTGCCAGCGCATCAAGTCGTCGAAACGGTAGCCTTCAGCAGCAAGCTCTACCTGTCTCTCGCGTCTCACTTCGTTGATTATCGGAGATAGATTAGGAAACTCCCAATTTGGATCACTTTCGATGCTTGCAATGTTGAGATGGGGCATATTGACACGGTCTCTCAATACATTGATCGTAATATCGATGTCTGCCTGTGTGATTGTGCCCAGTTCAGCACGTGCTTCTGCATAATTTAAAAGTGCCTCTGCAAATCTGAATATCGGAGATGAGCTTATACCTGAGCCATGAGTAGTTGCATGTTTTAAATCGTGGTTCGATCCTTTGAAAATAGTGTAACCCGTGGGGCAACCAGTTTCTCCAGATGCGCCTAGCTGGGAATTTTTAAAAGTATCTAACACAGTTTCAATTATCATAGGATACTCTGGCAGGTATATTGTCGATGCGAGTCGTGGGTCTCTGTTTGTTGCTGTTTGCGTAAGCCCATGGTCGCCTTTATATTTCGGACTTAGTGCAATGGGCTTCCCGTCTGTGCATAGATATTGGTCAATCAGCTCCTTGCTAATTCCATGGTCGCCTGCTCCAACGCGGGCTAAGTATAGTTGTCCGTTGTGAGTGATATTTAAATCTGTACTGAACTCGCGCCAGAGCATCACCTCTTTGTTGCCAGCATAATTGGTCTGATTGAATAGCAAACGGTAGTCCTCTACAAAATTGTACTTCTCATTTATTTTCCCTGTGTGTTGTATTCCATATCCGCTGGGATTGTCGATGAGTTGTTTTGCTGTTGTCTCGGCTATTTTGATGTACTTTGTGCCATCAGAACCCTCAACACCAAAAGTTGTTCCTTGGTGGTATTTCTCCCATGTGCCCTCGTATAGTGCTACTCTAGATTTGAACAATAGTGCAATCTCCTTGTTCAGTCTGTTGCCATTGCTATTTTCTCCAGAATTCATATACTCTATTGCCTTGTCTAAGTCCGTCAACACGCTGTCTATAATTACATTGCGAGGACTTCTGGTTTTGTACAGTTCTTCTGAATCGGGAGTCAGAGTTTTAGAAGTCCATTGCACATCACCATAGCTCTGCACTAGATTAAAATAATAGTAAGCCCTAAAGAAATAACCCTCGCCAACATATTGCGATATCTCCGAGAAGTCAGCTTCAACCTTATGATACTTTTCTAGAAAGGTATTTACAGATCTGATTTTTCCATAGTCCCAATTCCCTGTTCCTGAATTGATAGTGTTTCGACCAGCCAGCCTAGTGTTTATGCTAGACGTGATGATGTTGTCGCTGTTGTCATCGTTCCAATATATGCCTGCATTCCATGAGCCGTTCTGCCAGCCTGGGAAGGAGGTGTAAAATTGAATTACAAAGAGATTCAGGTCGCTAGGGGTTTTCCAATAGCTGTCTGCCGTGATATTGTCAAGATCGGGTCGATCCATGAAAGCATCGCTACACCCAATCACTAATGAGATTGGCATTAGTGCCAATAATATTCTTTTTATGATTTTCATGTGTTTAAAATTCTGCAATAAGCTGTAAGCTATAGGCTTTATGCTTTTGCTGGTTTATTAATCATCCTCCTGTGTGTAGTTAGGCTTATAACCTACTGCATGAAGGTTTCATGTGTTTATATTTATTATTTTAGTTGCCACATGTGTCTCGTCAATATAATTATACTTTTGTGTGAGACATAAGCTCGTGGCGCGCTTCATTTTTATTACAGACCAAGGTTAATGCCGAATGATAAAATTCGTTGCAGTGGGTATATTTTACCTCCACCCCAGCCACCGCCTAGAGCTTCGGGGTCGAAGTTTTTATGCAACTTGGTAAATGTTAGCAAGTTTTCTCCACTGAAGTATATTTGAGCCCTTGACAAACCAATCTTTTTTACAAACTCGTTTGTAAAAGTGTAGCTTAGCTGAATGTTTTTCAAACGCAAGTAAGCTGCATTTTGAAGATATTTGGTCTGAGACTGTGTGTTTTTAGTGTGTTCTCCTTTTAGATAAGGCTTTGGAAAGTATGCATTTGGATTGTCTTCAGTCCAATAGTCAATAGATGCATCTGTTATAGTACTTTGCCACATATTCCCTGCAAAACCCCAAAAAAGATTGGTGCCAGAACCGAAGATGTAGTCTCTCTTTGCAACTCCCTGCAAAAGTATGGATAGGTCTATGCCCTTCCAGCCTGCACCTAAATTGATACCGTAGTTGTAGCGAGCTCTATTATTTCCTATTATCTTTCTGTCACCAGGGTCTAACTCTGTGTTATTTCCTGTGTTAATCTTCTTGTCGCCATTTAAATCGGCATATTTAATGTCTCCAGCTCCCCAATTTGCATTAATATAGGATTGGTCGTGCCAGTCGGCTGCTGTTTCTCCATCTTTAAAGTAGCCAACAGTTTCGTAGCCCCAGATGTCGCCTAGTATTTGCCCTTCTCTATAGGTGTCAAAAGTTTGGGTGGGATTGTTGTACTTTGTTACTTGGGTTTTATTGTCGCCAATATTAAAACCTACTCTATAAGTAACTTCTCCAATCTGATCTTTCCATCCCATGCTTAGTTCCCAGCCTTTTGTCGTCAGTTCTGCGTTGTTCTCGGCAGGTGCAGACGCTCCCAGAATAGAAGGCAGTGCAGCTACGGGTCCAATCATGTCGCTAGTAACCCTGCTAAACCAGTCGAAAGTAAAATCAAGACGGTTGCTAAAAAGAGCTGCATCCAAACCAAAGTCCATACTTGTTACGGTCTCCCATGTCAAGCTTGGGCTTACCAAAGACCCTAATGTGGCAACGCTTGGTCTTTCGCCGTTTATTAGGTACTGACCGTTGCTGATATTCATCAGTTCGATATACTTGTTGGCTAGGTCAGGATCATGATTTCCCAACTGCCCCCACGAGCCTCTGAGCTTAAGTATGTTTAGCGTGTGCTTTATTGGTGACCAGAAGTTTTCTTCTGATATAAGGTAGCCTGCAGATACGGATGGGAATACACCTAGCCGTCTGCCTTCTCTAAAGAATGAGCTTTCGTCGGCTCTCAGTTTAAAGGAAAATAAGTACTTCTCGTTGTAATTGTAATTCAAACTTCCAAACCAGCCTCTTGTTGCATAGTGACTAAGGGCATCGTAAGCAATGTCATCGCCAACAGCGGTGCTGATGCTTGGTACGTTCTCGGTGGCAAATTTACTCTTACTGCCTTCTAAGCCAGAGAATTCAACACTGCGCTGCTCATAGCCTAGTAAGGCGTCGAGATTGTGATTGCCGAAGGAACGACGATATTTTGTGGTGATATTAAACAGCTGGTTTAGATTTTCGCTAAATGCTCGCTCTACGCCATTGGGGTTATAGCCTACATTCTTATATGAACCGTTGGGCAGTAGGATATTATTTTCTAGCAATATTCTTTCCGAGTTTTCGTTGGTGAGCTGATAATTGTAGCTCATTCTTGTCACCCAATTTTTTATGGGTTCAACCTCTACTCCTCCTTGCACGGTGGTGTTGTTAGTATATTCATTGGCATTGCCAGAATCCATAACTCTGTTCACATCATAATTTACGAAGTTACCATCGGGATCGTATAGAGGGCATACTGGCCACAGTCTAGACACTTGGTGATATATTATATCTTTGGTGTAAGTTCCGTATCCTCCGCTAGGAAATAATTTATGCTCGCGAGAGTATTTTGACGATGCGTCGAAACGTAACCAGTCAGTTGCCTCGGTGTTTATACTTGCAGTAAAGTTGTAACGATCGTAATTATTGTCTGCATACTCTAGGTTTCCCTCTTGGTCGTAATAACTCCCAGATAAGTAGTAATTTGTTTTTTCGGCTCCGCCATTTACACTAATCTGGTGTTGTTGGCGGGGGGCATTGTCTTTAAACATAACATCGTACCAGTCGTAATTGGCATAGCCATCCTCCCAATACATCCAACTACCACCGCTAGCAGTGGGTTGTGTGTCGTCTGTTATTTTTCCTGCAATATAATCTCTAATGCGTTGCATTTCTCCATTTTCTTCACCAAATATTGGTAAGGCACCGTCATTAATACTAGCAGTGTTGTAAGCATTAGCAAAGTCTAGGCTATTCACCATGTTAGGGAGGCTAGTAGGAGATGCAAATGCTATGTTGCCAGAGTAGTTAACGCTAACTTTTCCAGCCTTACCCTTTTTACTTGTTATAAGAATTACCCCATAAGCACCACGCGAACCGTAGATAGCTGCCGATGCAGCATCCTTAAGAACCGATATGTTCTCTATGTCATAAGGGTTTATGCTGTTCATTTGAGAAACAGAGATTGGAACTCCGTCTAGCAGTATGTATGGAGTGCCACCATCGCCAGTTAATGTTCCTGCGCCACGAATGTTAAGGTTTGTAGAGGCGCCCGGTTCGCCACCACTGTTGGTGGTCGAAACATTGAAGTTGGCAATGGAGCCTTGCAACATCTGGTTTACTGTTGCAACTGGACGTTCTCCAATTTCCTTCTCTATACTTACCGTAGCAACAGCATCGGTCATGTTCTTTTTCTTCTGGGTACCATAACCCACCACCACTACCTCGTCAAGACCTTTTACAGCTTCTGCTAGTGTTACATTTATGCCTGTTTTGCCACTTACGCTAAGCTCCTGAGGAAGCATCCCCATGAACGAAAATTGTAAAACCGCATCTTCAGGAACACTTACAGAGAAGTTTCCGTCGACATCAGTAACGGTGCCATTGCTACTTCCTTTTTGAATGACGGTAACTCCAGGAATTCCCAGCCCCCCTTCGTCAGTAACCACTCCGGATACTGTTTTTTGTGCATAGGCGCTACTCATTAGCAGCATAAAACACAAACTAAGAATTAAAGTAAATCTATTCATTGAAATTTGTTTAAATATGAATAATTGAAATTATTAGATAAATACATTATTATTACTTAGACACCCATGGGGCACCTTGAAATATGAAGATGTAATATAATTGAAAATTAGCGCGATGTAAGGTGTTGTGTAGAGGGAAACTCTTTCCAATAGGGCATGAGTATTCCTGCCTTGTAATTTTGCAGAGCATAATGATTCTAGCACTTTCGTGCTTGGTTTTTTATGGTAGGTAGGGCTCCCTTCTAGAAGCTTGTTAGATAGTGAAAGTGAGTGGGGGGGGGGGGGTAACATGCTTATTGTTAATGTGTTGCTGATTGCGGAAAGCGTGTTTGTAGTTAGCGGTTAACAATGAACGAGGGTATATGCACGTTTGTGATATATATGTTAACGAGTTACTAGCAAAATGAGTTAAATTAAGTAATTGCAAAATTGATATACAAAGCCAATCTGAAATAATGGTTTTATTCCAGTTTTGTGTGCTATTTTGCTTGTTAAGACTGGCTTGCATATATATATAATGATTTATTTTCGGCGTGCAAGATAGCTAGTTTATTGATACGCTCCAAAATATTGTCAAAAATTCCCTAAAAGATTTTTTTGCTTACTAGTTAATTTAGAAGAGATGTTTAGGAGATGGAGTGGCACTTGTTAATGATGAGTTGTTTTCATGGTCTAGAGGGCGAACAGATATGGTTTGCCCTCTAGACTAGCAGTGGGTGATTCAGTTCTGCCATAATGAGCAGCTTGAAAAGGTGTTATTTCAATCCTGTCAATTGTATTTTATTGTCCTCTAGATGTATAAATGTTCCTGTAAGCTCTCCGTCGCCTTTGAGACCCTCACCCAATTCTTTGCATAGATTGTTGCAGTCGATATCTATTAGCCCGACTAGTTTGTACTCGGGAGCTCCTTTTACAAAGGATAAGTTGTTTATTTTTAAGCTTATGTCGAAGGTTTCTCCTGGCTCCGCTTTTTTCACCGATTTTACTTCTTTTAGTATATATTTTAGCGAGCTTGCATCGGCAGGGGGATTTTCAAGCTTTTCAATCTTTGCGGTGATGTCGTATATATGACCTTGTTCGTAATTAAAACCCTCAATCTTAGAAAAGAATTTGCTCCATTTGTCTGTTCCTATTTCATCATCTTGTTGCACAAGCATTACGAGCATTGGTCCCATGCCTACTCCAGTGTCGTAGTAATGGTTAATTCTCATGTCGACTGTCTGCGAATAATCTGATTTTACATTTTTACAGTTGTTTGTACACTTGTCGGTGCTGTTGTTTCCACTATTTTTACTGCCTGTGCAGGATAGCATTATCCCGATAAACATCAGGACTAGAATTTGATTCTTCATGTGTTTCTATTTTTTTGTTGCTTTAAAAACTTTGCGAAGATACTATTTTTCTTAGAGTCGATTCATTGTTATTGGATTATTTCTCTAACTTTTGCATTAAAGCTATCCCAAAATCCGCAAGCCCTATTTTACGAACTAAAAAATTGGATCGATATTAACATTTTTCGGAAAATCATTGATAAAGTGACAAGATCTTTATTTCTGAACAGAACTCCTATGCAAAACGTAGGCATCTGCAAGATAAAGGTATAATTGCAAAGGGCAGACCGAAATAGACATCAATTAACCCACTTTTATAACTTATCAATTTCGGCCTTTGTCAGTCCAGTAATATCTGTAATTATATAATTGTCTAATCCTTTAGACTTCATGCTCCTTGCAATCTCTATATTTTTCTCCAGCTTACCTTTTTCCATTCCCTCAATAATTCCTTTCTCCATTCCCTCCGAGAAACCTTCGCCTTTTGCCGTGTCGATTACATTTTTTATATCTCTATAATATTTTAAACTGCTTTCATAGTCGCCACGCTCTTCGGGAGTAAATTTTGAAATCTCGGCTTGTTCGAATACTTTGGTGAATACTCTTTCTCGTAGGGTTTCAGGACGGTTGTTTAAGTATGCCAGATGCCTGAGGACAT
>JBKECH010000149.1:0-43082 GCA_047974415.1 Bacteroidales bacterium
TGCTGAGGATTGCACACGATTTCAGCCAACCTACCCGAATTGGAAAGAGCTTGGAGCTTGACCAAGAGTTGTTGCTTCGTGGGCGTATTTTCATTCAGCGAGAAAAGCACATCGCGGAGAACAAGCGCTTCCTCCTCCGAGAAGTACAATAATTTGCTGAGTCCTTTGTGTGTTTCAGCCAGTCGTTCGATGTGGTAATACCCATTTCGGGGTCGAGGAATAACAATGCCCACCTTTCGAAAGCTCTTAATATAGCGTTCAACCGTTCTTTCGCCCAAGTGATATCGTTCGGCTATCTCGGCTTTTGTTTTGCCATATCCGTTAGATAGCCATAGGAGCATTTCGAGCATGTTTTCCAGCTTTCTGTGTTCATCCATGGCGCTCTGTTAAGGGGTGTATTGAGGTGGGAGATGTATTGGACTGGGAGACTTCCAACAATTTCCCGCTACAGCTTGATGCGAGTATCTATTGGGTTTTGCACGGGTTTTTTGCGCATGGGTTGAGGCACACTAGCCATTACAGTATCAATAAAATACTGGCTTATTCTTTTCAACCCTGTAGTTTTCAAGTAGGCTGCACTAATTTCTCGTGCCGGACTTCCTCCTTTAATTTCCTTCAGCATGTGCTCGCAACCTTTAGGTATATGGTGCGAGGCAAATTCTGGAATTAAGGCTATCCCGCCTAGGCTTTCTACTAGGCGCATCGTCGATTCCACCGAGCTAGCGGTATATTCAAACTGCGAAGTTTGGGTTGATTCTTGGGCTGTCAAGCAAATCGAATCCGACTGGTTGCGAAAGCAGTTGCCTTCTGCCAAAGAAATCATATCGTCAAGCTGCACCTCAGCCATGTCTACCTGCTCGCAGTTATATAGGGGGTGATTGGGCGATACATACATGTAGAACTTTTCATAAAACAAAGGTTTATACGATATGTTCTTCGCAAGAATGGGCGTGGAAATAATGCCTAAGTCGAGTTCATTATAGTTCAACTTAGCGACGATGTCTTCGGTGAGTAGCTCCTCGATGCTCAGGTGCAGCTCGGGGTGCTTACTGCGAAGTGTTTTGGTGAAGAGCGGTATCAGATAGGGGGATAGCGTGGAGATAATCCCTATTCTCAACTGCCGCTCGATGCCGTCGATCATGTTTATGCTCAGCCTGTCTAAATCATCAACCAACTGCAATATTTGCAAGGCTTTCTCATAGAACATCAAGCCCTCTGGACTGATTCCCAAAGGCTTTCTACTTCGGTCGATGAGCATAAACTCACACTCTTCCTCTAGTTTTTGAATCTGCAAACTCAAGGCTGGCTGAGTTAGGTTTAACTCCTCTGCTGCCCTAGAAAAGCTTCGATGCCTGACTATTCCTATAAAATATCGTAGTTGTTTAATGTTCATCGTTAAGGGGGCTTCTAAAAATTAGTTTTTAATTGGGGAAGCGGCTAAATACCGCTGTTGTTCATTCTGTTTTCTGTGAGCATCTTTTGCGCTAATTTTTTAAACCATATCTCGCTATGTTTTTTCGAAATTATCACAAAATCTATCTCTCATAAAATCAAAATGACCTATCAGCTAATTTTTAGAAGCCTCCTTAAATCATTTCGTTAAGCCATGTCATAATGCTATTGCTCATGCAAATATACACTATTGTACAGACTTTTTAAAGAATATTTTAAAAATAGCACAAATTTAAACGTTTTTCTTATTCACCCACTACGCCCCAAATGAGTTTTCTTTTCACTGTCGACATTTCATTGCGGTAAGAATAGGTGTTTCCTTGGAAGTCTATTGCGTTAATTTGCAGCGTGATTTCTTCGCCATCGATTAAAGGAATGGAGGAGTCGAAGCGACTTTCGCCGATGGTTAGGTCAGTTTCTGATGCGGATAGTTTTCCGATCAAAGCAGATGAATAGAGTATTTTATTGTTGCTATTGATGAGGTAGACTTCATGAGAGTCGGCACTATCTTGTGCTTCAAAATCGATGCGAATCGATGGCTCTGTTTCCTCTACGTATTCACAGCTTGTGATTGTGGTGGGCAACAAGCCATCGTAATAAAGTTTATCGCTGGCTGAACTTTTGCTCTTGTCTTCTAATTCGACTACAATCGTGTAATCGCCCTTAATAAACGAAGTATCTTGGCTTGGCGAAAGATATTCATATAGACTATAGAGGGTGCTGGTGGCTTCCTTTAGTCCATGCTGCTCGCCGTCGGGCGCAGTAAGCACAATGGTGTCGACCGCTGCGGCGCTCATCAGCGCATTGGCATAAAGCTGATAGTTCACCTTGCCATCTTCTTCCGCTTCGGTGATGTATTGGTAAACATCGAACGAAGTAATTGGCTCTTCTTCTACTTTTTTGTTACAGCCGAGAAGAGTGATAGAGGCAGCCACAAGGGCTGCAAAAAATGGAAAATTAATAGTTTTCATGTTGAAATGCTTGTTTTTGGGGTTTGACCTAAATATTGGCACAAAGCTAATTGTTTCTGCGGAAATTAGGGCTTATTTTTCCGAATTAATGACAAGCCGTCTCTAATGGGCAATATTACTTGCGACACCCGCTCATCGGCTGCTACCATTTGGTTAAATTCGATGATGCCCTGTGTTTGCTGGTCTTTTGGGTCGATTTCTTGCACCACCTTGCCATCCCAAAGTATGTTGTCGGCCAGCATGAAAGCACCCACCGACAACTTAGGAAACACCGCATTGTAGTAGGCGCAATAGTGGCGCTTGTTGCCATCGATGAACACAAAATCAATCATCCCCTCTATTTGAGGTATGACCTCTAGCGCATCGCCTATATATGCTTTGATTTGGCGGGTAAGATTTGCTTTGGCAAAGAACGAAGCAGCTATGCTTTCCAGCTCGTCATTGATTTCTATGGTGTGTAGCAACGCATCTTCGGACATGCCTTTAGCCAGGCAAATGGCCGAATAGCCCGTGAAAGTGCCTATTTCTACTGCTATTTTCGGACGAATCATCTGCATGAGCATCGTGAGCAGCTGTCCTTGCTCATTTCCCGAGAGCATGCGAGCATGAATTACCCGCAGGTGGGTTTCTCGGTCCAGTTCAGTCAGTAGGGCATCTTCGGGCGAGCAGTGCGCCTCAATGTATCGTTCTAGGTCGCTATTCATCATTCAAATATTAAGGTAGTTAATTGCTCCTCCGCCAGCACCTCATTGGCAATATTCAGTATATCTGATGCCGATATGGCCTCCACCTTTCTATTGAGCTCTTTAAAATCGTCAATCTCATGAAAGAGCATGTAGCTTTTGCCGATGTTGAGCATAACATCCTCTCGGTTTTCACTAGCTATCGCCATTTGCCCGAGCAGGCGAGTTTTTGCTTTCGATAGCTGCAAACTGCCCAAGCTCTTCTCTCTAATCTGCTTAAATTCTTTATGCACCAACCGCATAGCTTGGTCTAGGTTTTCTTTCTCAGTGCCAAAATACACGTTAAACAAGCCCGTGTCGCTATAACTCGTATAGCTCGACTCTACACTGTATGCCAAACCGTGGCGCTCGCGCAAACTGAGGTTTAAGCGCGAGTTCATAGACTGACCACCCAAGATGCTATTAAATAAAATCATGCCCAAACGCCTCTCATGATATACATCATAGGCCAAATTGCCTATCAAGCAATGGCACTGGTAGGTTTCCATCTCTTTTCGGTTGAACTGGGGGCGATACTGTTGAAATTTCTCTCGCTGCACTCGACGTGTTTTGCTGGGCATGTCGCCAAAGAAACGATAAATCATCGGTTCCAAACGCTTAAAATTAATATTGCCCACCGAGCTAATTACCATCTCATCGGTGGCATAGTTTTCCGATATGAAGCGAAGAATATCGGCTCGTTTGTAGCCCTTCACTAGCTCGGGAGTGCCCAAAATATTTCGCCCAATGGGGTGGTTTTGGTAAAGTAGGTCTTCAAAATCATCGAATATCAGCTCGGAAGGACTATCTTTATAAGAGTTGATTTCCTCCATAATGACCTCCTTCTCTCGCCCAATCTCAACTTCTGGGAGGGTGCTGTTTTTCACAATGTCGGCTAGCAACTCGGCAGTTCGTGCGTAATATTCTTTCAAAAAGCTGGCATATACTGCCGTTTCCTCTTTGGTGGTGTAGGCGTTGATTTCGCCCCCCACATCTTCTATCCTATTTAATATGTGGTGTGTTTTGCGGTGCTTTGTACCCTTAAATATTAGATGCTCGTAGAAGTGAGCCAAGCCTTGCTGATGATCGAGCTCATCGCGCGAACCGGTGTTAAACAACACGCCCAAATGAGCTACTGGAGAATCTACTTGCTGATGCACTAAGCGAATGCCATTGGGCAATAGGGTTGTTTCTAATTTCAATTTTATGTTGTTGGATTTATCGGACAAAGGTAAAAAAGCTTTCGGAAAACAACCCTAATTCCGCATCGAAACACCGTAGCCAGGCAAATCGCTCTTAACCCCAAATCAATTTTTCTCTATATTTATCAGAAAGGGCTGCCTTAGTTCTTTTACTTGGCTTTGAGGCTTTTGTTGAGTTCTCTCTCTCCAGCAGAGCTAGTGCCATTTTGTTGACAACATTGAAATTCTGGGCGCTATTTTCTTTCTTTTTGAGGTTGCGATCTTCATCAAAGAAGACATCTAAACTCCAATGTAAATTATTCTCAATGGACCAATGTTGGCGCACTGTTTTGTTGAAATAGATGGCATCCCTTGTTGATGAACTGATGTAATATCTTACTTCCTTTTGGGTTAATTTCGTTGACTTGATATATCGCTCCGAGCTTATTCTAATGATAGTCTTCAGCTCTATCCAATCCTCTTTGTCATCCAGAAATCTGAGGTCTCTTATGAGGTCGCATCTGCGCTCCTTTCATTGCTCTTTTCTTTAGTCGCAATTTGAGCTAGGGTAACTTTGTCTTCTGAAGCATAGGCCGATACAATGTGTAGCGCTTTGGTTTTTCCTTTTATTACCGATCCTTTTATTGATTTGCCATCAATAGCAACAACCGCTCCATCTGGAAGATCTGTTAATTCATTTATCCATGATATAAAACACTTATTGAAGCTGTCTGTATCTAGCCTGGCAAAGAGCTTTCCTAAAACATCATGAGAGGGAGTGCCATTGATATATAGATAGAATTTGCGCAACCATTCCAACTTCTCTTTCCCAAACAGGGCTATGTCAGTCCACGTGCTAAACCCACTTAACGAGGCGCTAATACACAAGAAAAGTATTTCTATTAATGGATAACTGTAGTATCCTTTGTTTGTTCGCCTAGGGTCTTCCAATGTTGAAAATGAGTTAGTAAATAGTCGTTCTCTTTCTTTTCCATGACCTTTGTTTTCCATTTTTTTTGAAAGGGAACAGCCCCTTTCAGATGTCCAAAGATACTAATATTGTGGGAATAATCACTCTTTTTTAAGGGCGATTTACCTGCTCATTTTATGAGAGATTTGAAATTTCAAAGCATATTTAGGGTGGAGATGTAAGCAGAGCGAATGCATTCATTTTCGACGATTCTTATTCCTCAAGTCTAGCGTTTTTATAGTTTTTGAGATGTTGCTCTTGAATGGAGTACACTTATACTTAATTTGCCTCGAATAAGGTATCAAAAGGTGCATTTATTAGGAATATTAGTTAATAGTAGTTAAAATATATTTATTTTCACTTCTGTATCAAATTTAATGTATAATTTAGCCGTACTAAATCGGTTTAGTATCGATTAAAAAACAATAAATCAATGTGTAATTAATTTAGAAGTTATGATTAAAAACGTTTTAAATGAGATTCGAGGAGTCTCTTTGATTGGTGTCATAGCATTTTTCGTTTTTGGCTTGCTATTGGTGTCATCGTCATCATTTGCTTCACAGGCCAATCAGGTGGAAAAAACTGTTGTTGTGAAGGGGCAGGTGCTTGATGCAAACGGGGTTCCAATGCCTGGTGTTACTGTTGCAGTAAAAGGAGGAACGCAAGGAGTCATCACCGACAAAGATGGGAATTATGTTTTTAAAGATGTTCCAGCAAAATCGACCTTGGTATTTTCGTTTGTTGGGATGAAGAGTCAGGAGGTGGTTGTAAATGGTAAGACAGTTGTGGATATAAAGCTGAAACCTGACACGGAAGATCTAGATGAGGTGGTTGTTGTGGGGTATGGTACGCAGAAGAAGATGACAACGATAGGCTCGCAGTCAAGTATTAAGGCAGGTCAGTTAGAGAGTCAACCTGTATCAAATATATCAAACACTATTGCAGGACGTGTTGCAGGAGTAGTTGCGGTTCAACGTAGTGGAGAGCCTGGTTATGATGATTCTGAAATATATATTAGAGGTATTTCTTCTTTTACAAGTGGAAATAGTAGTCCACTCGTCTTGGTAGATGGAATTGAACGTTCTTTTAGTCAAATAGATCCTCAAGATATTGAGAGCTTTACTGTGTTGAAAGATGCTTCAGCTACTGCGGTTTATGGGGTTCGGGGAGCTAATGGGGTCATTTTGGTGGAAACAAAGAAAGGATCACATTCTAAACCAAAAGTAAATATTCAGGCAAGTACTGGTATAACACAGTTTACCAAGGTGCCGAAATTTGCAGACGGGGTAACTTATATGAAAGTGGCCAATGAGGCGTATAGCAATACAAATCCAGAGTCAATACCCTTGTATTCTGAAGAGCTTATTGAGAAAACGGCAAGCGGAGAAGATCCTGACTTATATCCCAATGTAAACTGGATTGATGAATTATTCAGTAAAGCAGGAAAAACGAATCGTGTAAATATGAATGTAGATGGAGGTTCTCAAAGTGCAAAGTATTATCTCTCTATTGGTTATTATGATGAAACTGGTTTGTATAATACAGCAAATATGCATGATTATAATGCTAACATTAAATATACACGCTATAATTTCACAAGTAATCTAAGCTTGGATATATTGAAGCGAACTAAATTGGATTTCGGAGCTTCAGGATATATATCGAATGGTAATTACCCTGGTGCAGGTACTGGAGCTATTTGGGGCAATGCTTATCGAGCAACTCCAATCACCATGCCAGCGATCTATTCAGATGGCACTTTTGCTGGAAATAAAACCGGAGATGTAGATAACCCATATAACTTACTTAATAATAGTGGATTTTCTAATGTGTTTAAAAGTCAGATTTGGTCGAATATTAAAGTTACCCAAGATTTAGGGGGTATACTTGATGGTTTGAAAGTATCTGTGATGTATTCATTTGATAATTTTAATGAGCATAATATTTCACGATCGAAATCGGTTACAACTTATCAAGCTACGGGAAGAGATGCTGAAGGGAATCTGATTTTCGGTGATCCTGTGGGTGTTGGTAGTGACTACCTTGGTTATAATCGTTCAAACGGAGGTAGTCGTCAGTTTTATTTAGAAGCGGCTATTAATTATGCCCAAAAATTTGCTCTACATGATGTAACGACCATGGTGCTGTATAATCAAAGTGATCGTGTAGATGCTTTTGCTGGTGACTTTGTGAGTTCAATTCCTTATCGTTTTCAAGGGATTGCAGCCAGAGCAACCTATTCCTATGCCAATAGATATCTAGCAGAAGCTAACTTAGGTTATAATGGATCTGAAACTTTTAAGAAAGGAGAACGTTTTGGATTATTTCCCTCCTTTGGTTTAGGCTGGGTGATATCAGAAGAACAGTTTTTTGATCGAATAAAACCAGCAGTGCAGTTTTTAAAGATTCGATCATCTTATGGTATTGTCGGAAATAGCAATATGGATGGACGTCGTTTCGCATATCTTTCTGACACGAATGGAGGTAACGGGGGTTATAGTTTTGGAAACAATGTAAGCAATGATTATGATGGGCTAGATATAGGAAACTATGTTTCAGATGTCACTTGGGAAACGGCAGTTAAGATGAATTATGGTATTGAACTTCGCACGTGGAGTGAAGATCTTCAGTTGACTATTGATTATTTCACGGAAGATAGAACCGGAATATTCCGCCAACGAGGAGATATGCCACTTTATGCTGGGGTGAGAAGTAATCCTTGGGGCAATATTGGAGCAATTCAAAATAGAGGTATTGAGGGGTCGTTAGTCTTAAATAAACAGCTAAATCGAGATTGGGGATTAGAACTGCGTGGAAATTTCACTTGGAACCGAGCAACTGTCGTTGATGATGCTAATGCACCTTGGCCTTATCCGTGGCAACAGCGAATAGGACGAAAGTTAGGGCAGCGATTCGGACTTGTAGCCTTAGGTTTGTTTGAAAGTGAAGATGAAATTAAAAATAGCCCTTTCCAAGCAGGTGATATTAAACCAGGAGATATTAAGTATAAAGATATGAATGGGGACGGAACTATTGATGATTATGACAAGGCACCTATTGGCTTTGGCTCTATCCCTGAAGTAGTATACGGTTTTGGTCCATCAATCAGATATAAAGGTTGGGCACTCGGAGCTTGGTTCAAAGGAATCAGCAATGTCGATATCGGCATAGGAGGAGAAGGGTTGCAACCTTTTCGAAATTTAGGGAAGCGAGGGAATTTATACAGTAATATTGATAATCGATGGACAGCAGAAAATCCTAGCCAAAATGTGGTTTATCCTAGGTTGACTTATCCGTCTACTTCAAATACAAATTACGAAGACAGCTCATGGTGGATTAAAAATGGTGCGTTTTTACGATTGCAGAACATAGAATTAAGCTATACGTTGCCTCGAGAGAAGATTGCAAAGATAGGTTTGTCTAGCTTAAGAATTTATGCTGTCGGATATAATGTAGCTACATTTAGCGAATTCGACATGTGGGATGTGGAGCTAGGAGATGGGCGAGGGGATAGTTATCCACTAACAAAAATGTACACCATTGGTGTAGACTTTCAATTCTAGAATTACAAATCAGATATAAAAATATAAAGCTATGAATAAAATATATAAAATCTTTAGCCTATTTATATTGCTATCAACAGTTGGGTGCTCAGATTTCCTAGATCAGGTGCCAGATGATTTTATGACAATAGATGAGGTTTTTCAGAAAAAAGCAGAATCAGAAAAGTACTTAGCAAATGTTTATTCATATGTTAAAAATGAGTCTGGACAATGGATAGACGATCCTTGGGGAGGAACCTGTGATGAATTTGAAGCCACTTGGCAAAGTAATGATCCATATAAAATAAATATTGGAAATTGGAATGCATCAAGTCCTCCATATAATTATTGGCCTCATTATTATAGAGGGGTACGTGCAGCTACATATTTTATTAATCGGATTGATGAAAATGAGGAATTAAGAAGATTAAGTGGGCAAGGACGTATAGATCAATATAAAGCTGAAGCAAGATTCTTAAGAGCGAATTATTATTTTATGCTCATGAGACAATATGGTCCAATTGTATTGATTGGCAACACGGAAATTCCAGTAGATGCACCATTGTCTGATTTTTCTCTTCCTCGCTCTCCTTTTGATGAGTGTGTGGACTATGTGGTTTCAGAACTCGATGCTGCAGCAAAGGTGTTGCCACTAGTGCCAGAAAATAATAAGGATTACGGACGGGCAACAAAAGGAGCTGCTTTGGCAACAAAGGCTAGGTTACTATTATACGCAGCTAGCCCTTTGTATAATGGAAATACAACTGTCGCTGATTACAAAAATTCAGATGGGACGAATCTGATATCACAAACGTATAATCAGGAGAAATGGAAGAGAGCAGCTGATGCGGCTAAAGATGTGATTGATCTAGGAATTTACAAACTATATGAAGATGCGAGTGGAGATGCCTTGAAAAGCGTGCAAGGCGTGTTTAGTGAGCCATGGAATGAGGAGTGCATTTGGGTTAGAAAAGGAAATAATTTATCAAATTGGGATATTCATTGTACGGTGAGAAGAGCAGGAGGATGGAATGGAGTTGGAGCTGTGCAGCAAGCTGTTGATGCATTTTTTATGAAAGATGGTCTTTCTATTGATGAATCGCCATTGTATTCAGAGGAGGGATTTACGAATGGTGTGTTTAATATGTATTTGAATAGAGAACCGCGTTTCTACGCATCGGTATTGTATAGTGGAGCAACTTATACTGGCGGATCAATAAAAGAACCTGTAACTATTGATTTTTCATATAATGGCATAGATGGCAAGAGTGGAGGAGGAAATGATTTTACACCTACAGGATATTTGGTTAGAAAAAATGTTGATCCGGGCACAGATAGAATTGGAGGAGAGCATATTAGTAGGCCATACATTTTAATTAGATTAGCAGAGATGTATCTAAACTATGCTGAAGCATTGGCAGAATATGGAGGCAATGATTTAGAAGTGCTGAAGTATGTGAACTTGATAAGAAAGCGTGCAGGGGTACCAGAATACGGTTCAGGTGCAAATCAAGTTACAGCTCCAGCGGGAAAAGCATTGATACAAGCAGTGAGAGATGAACGAAGAGTGGAATTAATGTTTGAATGTCATCGTTTCTTTGATATTCGTCGTTGGATGATTGCAAAAGATGTGATGGGTGCCATGTATGGAATGAATGTAGATGCAAATGGAGAGGATTTTTTTTTAAGAACAAACATTAACAGAAATCACCTTTGGAGAAGTTCTTACTATTGGTGGCCTATAGAGCAATATGAGATGGATCGAGGTGATGGAAAGCTAGTTCAAAGTCCAGGGTGGTATTAATTTAATTCTATGAAATCATGATTAAAATAAATAGTATAATTCTAAATGTAGCTTTGGTCTTTTCGATAGGACTTATCTGTACATCGTGTTTAGACGAAATTGAAATTCCAGGGAATGACAATAGCAAATACAATACGATTTATATGCCTCAGGCATATAATAATCCGAATGTGGTGGAGCTAAAATATGAAGATACAGTTCAAAAAGTAATTTATGGGGCATATTTTGGAGGATATGGTTATCCAGCACAAGATATAGAAGTCCAGTTTGAAGTAGATGAGTCATTGGTAGTTTTATTTAATGAAGCTAATGGATCAAATTATGATATTCTTCCTAGTGAATCATATAGTATTGCAAATGCTGCTCAAATAGTAAAAGGGGGGTTATCAACTGAGCCTCTTAAAGTAAGTGTAAATCCAGTTCAAGGAAAGTTAAAGTTATTCAAAAAGTACTTGTTGCCAATATCGATTAAATCGGCAAGCAGTGCTTATTCGATTAATCCAAATCTGAATACTAGTTATTTTGTAGTGTCGACCTCTTTAGATTACAGTGATTATCCAGAATTTGACAGGACGAATTGGACGGCGATAGCATCTAGTGAAGAACCAGCAGAGTCAAATGAGGAATTTCCCAATAATGGGCTAGCATTGGCTGCTATTGATGATGCATTGAATTCCTTTTGGCATACCAAATGGAGTGGAGGTAACGATCCTCTTCCATATGTGCTTACTATAGATATGAATGAGTCTAGGGAAGTACATGGTTTTTCCCTGTTTGCCCGACAATCAGAAGGAGGAGGGAAACCTAGGAATATTATTTTGGAGGTTAGTGAGGATGGCGAGACTTGGATTAAAGTTAAAGAAACTATCCTTCAAAACATTCAAGATGAACAGCGCTTTTTTGTTGATGTTTTTGTCAAGGGGCGATATCTTAAAATGACAGTGAACTCAACCTATAATGATGAAAATTATACGCACTTAGCGAATGTTCATGCTTTTTAATTTCAACAAAACAGATGGTTATTGCTTGGTTTTAATATGTTAATCTGTAAGATTTTAGGGCTAATTAATTAATTAATTAATGAAAACATCTAATATGAGTTTTTTTAAGAAAGTATTTGTAATGCTATTTTTCTGCATAGTCTGCATGGGATGTACTAACTCAGCTAAAAAGAATCAAAGTGCAAATGAATCTTCTCCGAGGATAATTAATATTATAAACTTTATCCGTCAGACTGATTATAGAGTACAAAATGCAGATAGCTTGTTGTTTGAAACAGTCTGTAAACAAATAGATTTACTAAATAAGTATTCTTTTCCAGGTACTTTTTTGCTGCAGTATGATGCTTTGATTAATAGGAAGTATCAGGATTTGCTAAAAACAAAACTGGGGTTAGAATCAGAAGTTGGTGCATGGTGGGAAATTACTCAACCCCATGTGGAGGCCGCTGGCATAAAGTGGCGTGGCGAACATTCATGGGTTTCACATGCAAATATTGCTTTTACAACAGGTTATACGCCTCAGGAAAGAGAAAAGCTAGTAGATGTGTATATGGCAAAGTTTAACGAGGTATTTGGGCAATATCCAAAGTCAGTAGGGTCTTGGTTCATAGATGCACATACCTTAGCTTATATGTGTGATAAATATGGAATAACAGCATCTTGTAATTGTAAAGATCAGGTGGGAACAGATGGATATACTCTTTGGGGAGGATATTGGAATCAGGCATATTATCCTAGCAAAAAGAATGCATATATGCCAGCTCAGACTGTACAAGGGCAAATTCCTGTGCCAATTTTTCGAATGTTAGGAAGTGATCCCATTTATCAGTATGAAACAGGTGTGGGAACAGATGGACAAGGTGTTATTTCTTTGGAGCCTGTATATAACGAATCAGGAAAGGATGAAAAATGGGTGAAATATTTTTTAGAATCTATTGTGAATCAGCCGAGTCTAGCGTTCAATTATGCGCAGGCAGGTCAGGAAAATTCTTTTGCATGGAATGGAATGAGAGAAGGATTGGAGATGCAGTTTCCGATATTAGATCTGTTGAAAAAGGAGAATAAAATTAGAATAGAAACATTAGCATGTTCTGGAGAATGGTTTAAAAAACAATTTCTGGTTACTCCTGCAACCGCTATTACGACGTTGTCAGATGTTCGAAGTCAAGGGAATAGATCAGTGTGGTATAATAGTCGTTACTATAGGGCTAGTCTTTTGTGGGAAAAAGAGGCTTTTTGTTTTCGAGACATCCATTTATTTGATGAACGATTTAAGTCGGATTACTTAGAAACACCAGGCGAAGAAGGACAGTTTAAATTTTTTACTCTGCCAATGGTAGATCGTTACTTTTGGAGTACGCCTGAAGATAAGATAGGATTGAGAATAGTGCAAATGAAAGAATCTGGAAAAAAGAAGAATGTGATGTTATATAATCCAATTGTAACAGAGCTTTCTAAAACCACGCTACAGATAGAATCTACAGATGAGGTTGGCAATAAGTTTACTATCAAGTTGCACGAAGATTGTATAGAACTTTTATGCAAGGAAAGTACAGCAGATTTTAATTGGGTCTTAGAATTAAAAGTTCCTCAAGAAAGAAAGGAACGTTTGCCTTTTGGGGCATTAGAAGGATCTGTTTTAAAAGCAAATTTTAAAAACTTTGACTACAAAGTAAGCTGTAAAAAAGGATCTTTAAAGAAAGGTGGTGATGATTGTGTTTTTCAGTTGATTCCAGATGGAAATGAATTAGTTATTGATTGTGTAAGTAAATAACCATGCAAAAAATTTTAAATAGAAAAATAGCGCTTGCAATTTTGTTTTCTTTTTTTCTGGGAGTTCCTTTTATTAATGCTCAATTTGTTGTGGATTTGAAATGTGAATATTTGGAAAATTCGTTAGGAATTGATAACCCTAGTCCACGCTTTTCTTGGAAAATAAATGATATTAGGCAGGATGCTTATCAAACAGCCTTTCAAATCATAGTTGGCACAGATTCTATAGAAGTACAGCATGATCAAGGAGATGTTTGGGATACGAAGAAGATAGACTCTCAAGATATATTAGTTACTTATGCAGGCAAAAAACTAGAACCATTTACTCGCTATTATTGGAAAGTTATAAGTTGGGGTGTGAATGGTTCAAAGAGCTCATCTTTGGTCAATTTTTTTGAAACAGGAATGATGAGTGTAGAGAATTGGCAAGGATCATGGATTGGAGATGGACGAGATATTCATTACAAATCAGCACCTTGTTTTCGAAAAAAGTTTAGAGTAGAAAATAACATAAAATCAGCTCGTGCATATATAGCTGTTGCAGGCTTATATGAGCTATATATTAATGGAGAAAAAATAGGGAATCATCGTCTTGATCCTATGTATACTCGCTTTGATAGGCGAAATCTGTATGTTACTTATGATATTACTTCTCAGATTAAAAGTGGGGATAATGTAGTAGGAGTTCTTTTGGGTAATGGTTGGTATAATCATCAATCTAAGGCAGTATGGGATTTTGATAGAGCTCCTTGGCGTAAGCGTCCTGCATTTTGTCTGGATCTTCGTATCGTTTATGAAGATGGAAGTGAGGAGAGTATTGTGACGGATCAAACTTGGAAAAAGAATGATTCACCAATTACATTTAATAGTATATATACGGGGGAGCATTATGATGCGAGATTAGAATGTGGCGGCTGGAGTTCGCCAAGATTTGATGATTCCAAGTGGCATGGTGTAAGTTATAGAGGTGCTCCTTCTCCAGTTCTGGTTTCCCAACAGCTTAGACCGATACGAAATGTTTCAGAGTTTGTTGCAAAATCATTCAAAAAGTTTGATGATAGAACGTATCTTTTTGACTTCGGACAGAATATGGCTGGGGTTACTAAGCTGAAAATAATGGGGGATGAGGGTACGGAGTTGAAAATAAAGCATGGAGAACGCTTGTATGAGAATGGACGACTAGATATGTCTAATATAGATGTGTACTACAGAGGAGATAAAGAGGAAGAGCCTTTTCAAACTGATATTGTAACACTTAGCGGCAAGGGGGAGGACGAATTTATGGCAAAGTTTAATTACAAAGGATTCCGCTATGTAGAGATAACAAGCAATGCCCCTGTTAATTTGACAGAGAAGAGTCTTGTTGCATATTTTATGCATAGTGATGTTCCATCAGTAGGAAAAATAGAAGCATCTAATCCTATTGTTGAAAAACTTTGGGAAGCTACGAATAATGCATATTTATCAAATTTAATGGGATATCCCACGGATTGCCCTCAGCGTGAAAAAAATGGTTGGACGGGAGATGCTCATTTCGCTATAGAAACAGCATTATATAACTTTGATGGAATAACAATTTACGAGAAGTGGTTGGCTGATCATCGTGATGAACAGCAGCCTAATGGAGTTCTACCTGATATTATTCCTACAGGAGGCTGGGGATATGGATCTGATAATGGTTTAGATTGGACTAGTACCATAGCAATTATTCCTTGGAATTTATATTTATTTTATGGAGATAGTAAGCCTTTACGTGATTGTTATGAGAATATAAAGAGATATGTCGACTATGTAGACAGGAATAGTCCTAATCACTTAACATCATGGGGACGTGGAGATTGGGTTCCTGTTAAGACTCACTCGAATAAGGAACTGACTTCGTCTGTTTACTTTTACGTTGATGTGCGCATCTTGGCTAACACTGCAAAATTATTCAATAAGACTAGTGATTATGAGTATTACAGCAAATTGACTGAAAAAATAAAAACAGCTATAAATGAGAAATATCTCAATAAAGAAGCAGGTATTTATGCTAATGGATCTCAAACAGAATTAAGTGTTCCTTTACAATGGGGAGTTGTTCCCAAAGAGCTAATCCCTAAGGTTGCAAAGAATCTCTCAAAGAAAGTTGAAGATGCGGATTTTCATCTAGATGTTGGTGTACTAGGTGCTAAAGCAATCCTTAATGCTTTAAGTGGGAATGGATATGCTGAGACTGCATATAGAGTGGCAGTTCAGGATACGTATCCATCGTGGGGCTGGTGGGTTAAAAATGGGGCTACAACTCTACTTGAGAATTGGGATTTGGAAGCCAAGCGTGATATATCAGATAATCATATGATGTTTGGAGAGATTGGAGGCTGGTTTTTTAAAGGACTTGGAGGAATATTTCCAGACGATGAAAAACCTGGGTTCAAACATATAATACTTCGTCCAAATTTTGTGAGAGATTTAACGGATTTTGAGGCAAAATACGAATCTCCATATGGGGAAATAATTTCGAAGTGGAAGAGGAATGGGGAAAAGGTAAAATATGAGGTTCTGATACCAGCAAATAGTGAAGCGACACTATATCTTCCTGAAAAAGGGAAAGAAGTACGGGAGGTGGAGTTAAAATCTGGCAAATATATTTTTAATCTGGAAGTAAAAAACTAAGATTTCAAAGCAGATAATACAAATGATTACTGAGTGTTTTGATTTGTGTCCAATAATAACAGATAAGTATGAATAACTTTAAAAGAACATTGCAGTCTGCAGCTTTGGCATCTGTCATGATTGTAGCTAAAACAACCCAAGCACAGCTGAATACAAATAGCTTATATAAGATTGTTACAACATCTGGTTTTGTAATTGACAATAAGAATTCGCACCAAGCTAATGCCAAAATATATTTAGCTAAAGAAGAGCAAGATAGTATGGGCCAGCTTTGGAAGCTAGAGAAAGTTGCAGATGGGAGTTATACGATTTCGAACCCTCAAACTGGCATGTCGATAGATAATGCGAATGTACACGATGGTTTTGGCAACCCTGTAGTCCTATGGTCACGAAGTGAAAATAATGAGAACCAACATTGGGATTTAAAGGTTACGGGCATGGGAAGTTATGAGATTATAAGCAAAAGCTCAGGAATGTTGCTTGCACATAATGGATCGGAGGCTATAGGAAGTGAAATTCATCAAATACAGAACTCATCTCAGAAATGGAGTTTGGTAGAAACTAACATTGATGCTAATAAAGATTATACACTTCGAGGAGAGGATGAGTGGGAAAATGAAACTATATTTTCTGTTAACAAAGAAGATGGGCACGTAACCTACATACCCTACCCAAATACGGAGCAAATGCTTTCTGACAAGTATTTTGACACACCATGGATTCAGCCTAATTCAACCAATTATCAGTTGCTAAATGGGGATTGGAAATTCAGTTGGGTAAAGCAACCTTCAGAACGTCCTAAAGGATTTTTTCAGCTAGATTACAATGATGGTCAATGGAAAACTATCCCTGTACCATCAAGTTGGGAAATGTATGGTTATGGCACTCCAATTTATACAAACTTCACATATCCACATTTAAATCGCCCACCACTAATTCAGTCTCAAGAAGGATATACAAATCAGAAAGAACCGAATCCAGTAGGATCATATCGTCATGAGTTTAATATTCCAACATCTTGGGATGGTAAAGATGTGATCTTGCACTTCGATGGAGCATATAGTGGAATGTATGTGTGGGTGAATGGGGAGAAGGTAGGCTACAGCCAAGGAGCAAATAATGATGCAGAGTTTAATATAACAAAATATGTAAAAGAAGGAAATAATCTTCTGGCAGTTCAAGTACTGAGATGGACAGATGGGAGCTATATTGAAGATCAAGATATGTTTCGATTGAGTGGTATTCATCGAGATGTATATGTTTATGCGGTTCCTAAAACGCGGATATCTGATTACCATATAAATACAAGCTTCATAGACGATAATTACAAGGATTCTCAGGTGAAGATTTCTGCTTTTATTAAGAATCTAGGTAAGACTGATGCAAAATATATAAGTATTGATATTTTAAATCAAGAGAAAGATGTAGTTGCTACTGCAAGGAAAGAATTCAACATTTCCAAAGGAGGAAGCGAGAAGATTGATTTTACCTTCTCTTTGAGCAATATAAAAGCGTGGACTGCAGAAACGCCCTATTTATATGCAGCCGTATTGAATTTAGAAGATAAAAAAGGAAATCAAACAGAAGCTGTCTTTTCGAAGTTTGGAATACGAGAAATCGAAATTAAAAATAGTAGAGTATATATAAATGGACAGCAGGTCTTTTTTAAAGGTGTAAATAGACATGACACACATCCGAGGTATGGCAAATATATCCCTATTGAATCTATGATTCAGGACATTACATTAATGAAGCAACATAATGTCAATTTGGTAAGAACGAGCCATTATCCTAATAGTCCTAAAATGTATGCCATGTACGATTACTATGGTTTGTATGTGATGGATGAGGCAGACTTGGAGAATCATGGAAATCATAGTTTGAGCAATGTAAAGAGTTGGGAAGCAGCTTATGTGGATAGAGCGGTGCGTATGATTCAAAGAGATAGAAATCATCCATCGGTAATTTTCTGGTCACACGGGAATGAATGCGGTGGAGGAAGTAATTTTGAAGCGATGAGTAAAAAGGTGAGAGAGATGGATCCAACACGCATTATTCATTATGAAGGTATGAACTGTGTTGCTGATATTCGTTCTTGTATGTATCCATCAATGAATTATCTTATGGATGTGGATAATAATGGTGACAAAGAGCCATTTTTTATATGCGAATATGCTCATGCAATGGGAAACTCTGTGGGAAATTTAGCTGAATATTGGGACTATATTGAGAACCGTTCACAACGTCTTATTGGAGGATGTATTTGGGATTGGGTAGACCAAGGTCTTAATATGCAAGGAACGCCAGAAAATCAGTTTTATTATGGGGGAGACTTTGGGGACAAGCCAAACGATAATGATTTTTGTTTAAATGGCTTGGTAACTTCAGATAGACAAGTAACTCCGAAGCTTCTGGAAGTAAAAAAGATATATCAGTATATTAAGTTTAAGGCTGTTGCACTTCATAGTGGGAGAGTAGAAGTTGAGAACACCTATGATTTTATAGACTTGTCTGATTACGATTTGAAATGGGAGGTGCTGAAAGATGGAGAAATAGTTCAGCAAGGAAAGATGGAAATGCCGAATGTTGCTGCAAACTCGAAAGCTGGAGTAAATCTACCGTATAAGCGTGATTTTAGCGGTGCATCAGAATATTTTCTCAATGTATATGCGGTGTTGAATAATGAGAAATGTTGGGCACCAGAAGGCTACGCAATGGCTTCCGAACAATTCGAGCTAAGCAGAAGACATGTACCATCTCCGATTAAGCACTCTAGTTTAAGTCATAAAATTATAACAAAAGAGTTGGCCAAATCTATTCAATTTACAGCGGATGACTTTTTGGTTCAATTCAATAAGGAGACAGGTGCTATAAATACAGTGTCGTATGGAGTAAATAGAATTATCAATGGCGATGATGTGGCATTTAATTGGTATCGCATGTTTAGTAACGATAAGTATACTGACTTGTCGTATTTCGAGAGTTCAACCACAGTAAAAAATATTTCGTATCAATCGATTAACGAAGATGTAGCAGTGGAGGTTTTTGTGTCGACTGAGGTAGTAATTAATAGTAAGGAAGAAATTCGTGTGCCGATTTCATATAAGTACACAATTTATTCAAATGGAATAATAGATGTGACAACAACTTTTGTTTCTCCAACAAGCGGACAGTTAATTAGACGATTAGGATTGCAGATGATTTTACCAGACACATATAGTAATGTAGAGTATTATGGTAGAGGGCCACACGAGAATTATGTTGACCGCGAAAAATCTGCTTTTGTAGGAAGATATTCAACAACTGTTCGGGAAATGGAAGAACAGTATGCCCGTCCTCAAAGTATGGGTAATAGAGAGGATATTAGATGGGTTGCTCTAAAAACGAATAAGGGCAATGGAATAAAGATCTCGTCGTTCGACCATATGAGCTTCTCCGCATTAGAATTTACAGATAATCAAATTTGGCAAACACCGCATGCTTTCGAATTGGATAACAAGCGAGATGATCAGGTGTATCTGAATATTGATTGTTTACAACAAGGAGTTGGAAATAGCAGTTGTGGCCCGAGAGCTCTTGAAGAATACATGATTCCAGCAAATGTGCCTTTAACTTATTCTTTTAGGATAGAGGCTTTATAAATATTTAATTCATGAATTACACAGAGGTATAATGAGAAATGATAAAATAGTGTTAACTATTCTTAGCTTATTCTTTTTCGTAGGGTTGAGTGCTCAGCAAGCACCTAAACCAGTAGGCCTTACGCCCAACGAAAGACAAATAGATTGGTTTCAGCAAGAGATAATTGCATTCTTTCATTTTGGAATCAATACGTATGAAAATTTTGTGAATGAAGGAGATGGGAAAACTACTTCGGCTTTGTTTTGTCCTACAGCGCTTGACTGTAGGCAGTGGGGGCAAACGCTAAAGAATGCGGGTATTCTTAATGGAATATTGACCGTGAAACACGCTGATGGTTTTTGTCTTTGGCCTAGTGCTTACACGGATTATTCGGTAAAAAACAGCTCTTGGAAGAATGGGAATGGTGATGTGGTAAAAGAATTTACAGATGCATTTAACGCAATGGGCTTGCGGGCTAGTGTGTATCTTGGTCCGCATGATCGACATGAGCACTTGTCACCTAGTTATAATACTACAGATTACAGGGATTACTATGCCAACCAGTTAACTGAATTGTTATCCAATTATGGGCAGATGTGGGAAACTTGGTGGGATGGAGCAGGAGCTGATGAACTTACAACCCAGATATACTCCAAGTGGGCTGAAATTGTTCGCAGATTACAGCCTCAGAGTGTAATATTCGGCACCAAGAATTCGTATTGTTTTGCGGACGTGAGATGGAATGGGAATGAAGCAGGAATTGCAGGAGACCCTTGTTGGGCTACAATTGACTCTTCATCTATTAGAGATGAGACAGCTCATATAAAAGAGCTGAATGAAGGGCAGGTTAATGGCAATGCTTATATTCCTGCAGAATCAGATGTTTCTATTCGCCCTAGTTGGTTTTATCATGCAGAAGAAGATACGATGGTAAAATCCGTTAAAGAATTATGGGATATTTATTGTAAATCAGTGGGACGAAATAGTGTCTTGTTACTTAATTTGCCTCCGAATAGGAGGGGATTAATACATCCAATAGATTCTGCCAATGTGGTTGGTTTGCGAAAAGTCATTGATGAGACGTTCAAGAATAATCTTCTTGAAGGAGCGACTGTTATAGCAAAGAATATCCGAGGAGATGCCTTTAAGGCGTCCAATATGGTAGATAAATCACCAAGCACTTACTATGCAGGAAGAGATAATGTTGCTACAGATGAAATTGTATTTGAGATGAATTCAGTTAGAGCATTTGATTGTCTGATGATTCAGGAGCTTATAGAATTAGGACACCGTACTACAGAGTGGTCAGTTGACTATTCGCAAGACGGAAAGGGGTGGACTGTTATTCCCGAGGCTAAAAATAAAAGAAGTATCGGACACAAGTGGATAATTCGTTTCCCCCCAGTGAGGGCAAAGTATGTGAGACTGAGAATTACAAAAGGGAATGCTTGTCCTGCAATACATACATTTGGAGTGTATAAACAATCGTCTTTATTGTATAAGTAAATGAGGTGTAACTATATGTATATAAAATATATTAATTCATTGTGATTAATTTAGAAGTTATGATTAAAAACGTTTTAAATGAGATTCGAGGAGCAGTGGTATCTACTCTCTTGCTGATTTCAATAGCAGCACTCTTTAGTGAGTGTACAGATGATAAAGGTTTTGAAACAACTGATTTGGGGACTATTAAAGGGAAAGTGATTGATGAAGATCAAACAGCACTTGGAGGGTTAACAGTTGTAATTTCAGGCATAAAACAGGAGGATATTACAACAACGACCAATGCAGATGGTGTTTATTCTGTTGAGAATGTTCCGATAGGTCTTAGGTCGGTGAAGTTCTCGAAAGAGGGGTATCGCACTATTTCAAAGTCAGTAAATGCACTAAGTTTTGTTGATAATATAGCAATAGTAGACGCAGAGATGGGAATAGCTAATGCAACCATATCAGGTACTGTTGTAGATGATAAAAATGGAGGAATTCCACTTGCTGAAGTTAAGGTTAAAGTGGGAAGTTTATCTGCGATAACAGATGAAAATGGCGAATTTTCAGTGCCGTATTTAACTATTGGTTCCTATGATGTGATTTTTGAATATAGTGGGTATAAGACGACTACGATTAAATTAACTTCAAATGATTTTAATGCGGATGGACTAGCAGTTATAAGTACTGGTTTAGGTGGGGATGAATTGCTTCCTGGATTAACAGTGAGAGATTTGAAGAGAGCAGATAAATGGTACTATAATGAGTATAGAGGAGGGCGTAATGCCGTGAGTTATCCCCATTGGGATTGGTCGACAAATTACATGGCTACATTGAACTTTGTAGGGGCATGGGAAGAACAAAACGAAGGAACAACACTACAAATTCAAAATTCAGAAGATAAGCAAAGTAATCCTCCAAATCTGAATGTATTTGATTCATTTGTTTATGGTAGCAAGTTAATAACAGCAGAGAATAAAATAATGTCGATTAATTGTAGAACACATAATGCGAGTGATGATGCTCCAGCATATTATGGAGTGCAGGTAATTGATTTAAACACAATAAATCCTCAAGCGATTTTAATAAAAGGTGTTCAAACATTAGCTTCTGGTGACTATGTTGATGTATCCTTTGATTTGACAGATTATGTAGGTAAAGAAGTAGTTATTGTAGTAGGTTTGTTTAGGGCTCAAACAGGAGATTACTGGAAGCAATTTGTAATTCGCACAATCCGTTTTGCTGAAGATATTGTGCGAGATTATGGATGGCTTCCAGGAAATCCAGTTCTAGGTCTTGAAGGTTGGGAACTCCCGTTGTATGTAGTGAAAACAACAATGCCACAAATGAGATCTAAATTCACAGGTATTAGCCCAGTCTCCGCTAGTAGAGATAACTATGTTGATGCGTATAAGTCTTGGAGAGATGTAGATCACATAGCTTCGCAATGGTCGCTTGTTCCATTGAGGAAAGACCCAGAGGTTGCTCCAACGGAGGGGTATGTGATAAAGACTAGTGGGGGGACAAGTGAAGAGAATAGGCAGATACCAGAAGCGTATTTATATACTAAGTTTTCTATTGCACCAAATGCAAATAAGTTAGAGCTTAAGTGCCGAAATTTTAGTAATGATGCATATACTTACTTTAAGCTTACTGCAGTTGAAAACAGTGGAAAGATAACTTTCTTATCTCCTAGTGAAAATACGGCGGATAGTGCCAATGAAGAAAGTGATGGCTTTTGGAGGTTTATCAATAATAAAGGGGGCGTTTCTAATCCAGAAGACTATGCAATGTTTACGTACGACCTGTCAATGTTTAATGACCAAGATGTTTTTTTGATATGGAGTATACATAAAGGGATTGGTGGAATTGGAGAGGAAAAGCTATGTGTTTATAGCGTGGAATTAAAGTAAATAAGATGAAGAAGAATATAAGTTTGGTAGTAATATGTTATTGTGCATTATTGCTATCGTTGGCAGCCTGTGGGAATTCGGAAAGAGGAACGACTAAGGGAGAAGATCCTCTTATAGAGAATAAAAATATCATTCGAGCAATAAATATGGTCGATGCTTCTTTTGCAGCATATTTTGAACCTCAGGGGATGAGAATGTCAAGGTATTACAACCCAATGACTAAAATTTCATCTTCAGAAACAGGTAGTGTTTGGATGTACACGAGTGCGATTGAGGCTGTGAATGCGATATTGGAGGCTCTTTGCGAGCAAAAAGAGAATGGCGTTTATGAGCATTATGATACGCATTATGCTCGTTTTGTGAAAAGGCTGGATGACCTCTATAAGGGCTTGGAATTTTACAGCGGCACATTCGAATTAACGTCGTACACGAGGACTAATGAATGGACTGTGTATGGAGTAAATCGAGGGTCGGGAGAAGGTAGTGCCGAGGTTGCAGGAATAATGAATGTATATGATGATCAAATGTGGTTAGTGAGAGAACTACTTACATCGTATGGCATAACTAAAAGGAAAGAGTATTTAGAAAGGGCAGAATATTTAACAGAGTATGTCTTGGATGGTTGGGATTGCACTTTGGATAGTGATGGAGTTTCGGAATTAGGTGGAATTACTTGGGGACCAGGATATACAACAAAACATTCGTGTAGTAATGGGCCAATAATTAGTCCATTAGTTTGGTTGTCAGAACTGTATGAGGGAAAGATAGATAAGCTTATCAGGTATTATGTAGCAGAAAATAATAAACGTTATATAGAAGAGGTGTCAAAGTATGACTATTATCTTGATTTTGCAAAACGAGTTTACGCTTGGCAAAAGAAAAAGTTATTGAGGAATGATGGTGTATATGCAGATATGATGGGAGGTTCTCCAGAGAAGCCGACGTATATTACAATTGAAGGTAATGAATATAGAAATGGAGATAATTGTAATGTGCAAGCGGGAAATCCACTCTCGTATAATAGCGGTACGATGTTGTCGGGTGCAGTAGATTTATACCGAGTAACAGGAGAAACTAAATATTTGGAAGATGCAAAGAAGCTTTCAGATGAAAGTTTCAATTACTTTGCTAAGCCTGTTGCAGAAAAGGCTGGGTGTTATCAATTTAATATTAGTGGGTTCGGTAATTGGTTCAATGGAATTCTTATGCGGGCATATTTTGATGTTTATCCTTATCACAAATCTACAGAAAGATATTTAATGGCTTTTCAGAATAATTTAGATTACGGGTATGATAACTACTATAAAGATGGATTGTTGCCAACAAATCTTTTGGTAGGTTGGAATCGAACATCATCTGAGAATGCTACGGAAGGAATGTTTCAGTTTGCATACGTGGCAGAACTAGCAATTCTAGCAAAATATAATTCCCAGAACAAATAAAAGTAATTATGAAACAGAGAAAAAAAGAGAAAACTCAGTGGCTGTGTCTAGTTATTTCATTGATAAGCTTGTTGCATGTGTCTGCGTTTGCACAAAATGTCAATATAAGTGGAACTGTTACGGACGAGACTGGACAACCAATGGTAGGCGCTACTGTGATAGTTAAAAACACGACAATAGGCGTAATAACAAATATTGATGGGCGCTACTCTATCGCTGTTCCCAATAACGCAACTCTTCAATTTCAATTTCTGGGTTATGTTACCAAAGAACAAAAAATAGAAGGAAAAAATCAAATTGATGTCCAAATGACTCCTGATAGCCATAGCTTGGAGGGACTTGTTGTGGTTGGATATGGTACGCAGAAGAAGGGATCAATTACAGGGGCAGTATCGGGGGTAGAAGGCGCTAGCCTAATGAAAACAAAGAATGAAAACCCTCAGAATATGCTGAACGGTAGAGTGCCGGGAGTGAGAGTTTGGCAGAAGAGTTCAGAGCCAGGTGCGTATAATAATAATTTTGATATTCGAGGAATGGGAGCTCCTCTAATTATAATTGATGGTGTACCTCGTACATCTGCGGATTTTCAACGCTTGAATCCAACAGATATCGAAAATATATCTGTTCTTAAGGATGCCTCTGCAGCTATCTATGGCGTAAGAGCAGCTAATGGAGTTGTTCTTGTAACAACAAAGAAAGGTAGTTCTACAGGCAAAGTATCCATAACGTATAATGGTTCGTATACTATTCAAAGACCATCAAATATGCCACAGCTGGCTAGCGCATTTGATGCAATGACAATTTATAATGAGAAGTCGATGAATAATACCAATGGAGGTAGCCTCGTTTTTGATAAAAACGATTTTGAAGCTTTGGCTAATGGGGCGTTTCGAACTACTGATTGGAATTCTTTGATTTTTGCCAATAATTCTCCTCAGACTCATCATGACATAAGCATTTCAGGAGGCACAGAGAAGACACAATACTATATAGCAGGGGGGTATTTCTATCAGGAGGGATTTTTCAAATCGGGAGATATGAATTACAATAAATTTAATCTTCGCTCTAATGTTTCGAGTGAAATTGCAAAAGGTTTAAAATTGGATTTAAATCTAAGTGCGATGAGTGATGAGCGTAATAATCCGTTTTATTCAGCCATAGATATCATAAAAAACTATTGGACTCAAGGGGTATTAGTGCCAGCATTTGCAGATCCAGAAGGAACGATGCTGAATTACGAAGGCTTAGATCAGAATCTAAACACCGTTGCAATGATGACTGCAGACATTTCGGGCTATAGGAAATACCATCAGAAAAATTTTCAATCTTCAGCAGCTTTGAACTACGATTTTGGAAAAATATTTTCAGTTTTGAAAGGCTTAACAGCTAAAGGGCTTTTGAGTTTTGACTTTCGATTAGATAATAATGCTGCTTTTAGAAAAGAATATACGCAATATGCGTATAATTCAGAAACAGGTGAATATGATTCGAGGGTGTATGCTAATAGTTCTCCCAGTAGAATGCGACGAGAACAGTATACAAAGCAACAGTCATTACTCCAATTTGTTTTGAGTTATAACAAAAAGATAAAAGATCATAAAATTGAGGGACTCTTGGGTTTTGAAACGCAAAAACGTGTCGGAGATAATTTCTATGCACAGCGAGATTTAGCATTTGCTAATGATTATCTTCTTTTAGGAGTGGAAGATGGACAATTGGGAGGCATGAGTAGTAGCCTCAATGATGTGTATGAAGAGGCAAATTCAGCAATAATTGGACGTGCTAATTACAACTATAAAGAAAAGTATATGGCAGAGTTTCAGTTTCGCTATGATGCTTCATCAAAGTTTGCAGAAGGGTATCAATGGGGATTTTTCCCATCAGCTTCAGTTGGTTGGAGGGTTTCAGAAGAGAGTTTTGTGAAGAATACATCGGCGCTGTCGTTTATTCAACAACTTAAATTGCGTGCAAGTTACGGAGTGCTTGGCGATGATGGTAGCTTAGCGTATGATTGGGCAACAGGCTATACTTATCCTGCAACTAATAGTAATTCTGGTAGTGGGTATTACAATCAGTATGCTCCTGGCTATGTGTTTGGAGATGAATTTATTTATGCAGCAGACTTGCTTTCGCTACCAAACAAGCAAATAACATGGTATACCTCTCAGACTTTTGATGTTGGAGTTGATTTTGATGGCTGGAATGGTTTGTTAGGATTCTCTTTTGATTATTTTAGTCGTCATCGAAAGGGTATCTTTGATAGAAGAGGAGGAGAATTGCCAACGATTGTTGGAGCAGAAGCTCCAAGAGAGAATTTAAATGAGGACAGGCATTTTGGAATGGATTTGGAGCTTCGACATAGAAATAAAATAGGTGATTTTGGATATAGTATTCAAGGATTAGCAACAATCACTAGGCAAAAGTACATAACAGCTGCTAACCAAGGGCCATATGCGAATTCCTATGATCGATGGAAGAATGATAATCTTTCCGGGCGTTATCAAGGTACTCAATTTGGGTATGAAGCATTGGGACGTTTTGATAATTGGCAAGAAATTTGGGATTTTAACCAACATCTAGACAACGGTGTCTTGCCTGGGGATTATCAATATCTCGACTGGAATGGAGATGGTGAAATTAATGACTTAGATACTCACCCAATCGCATTTGATCAAACCCCATGGCTTAACTTTAGTTTGAATTTAGATGCCAACTATAAATCGTGGGATCTTAACCTTCTTTTTCAGGGCTCAGCTTTAGGGTCAATGGAGTATAAAGAACCGCTTTATAGCATTTGGAGTAGTGTGCCTGGAGGAGGAGTGCTGGAACAATACACAGATCGTTGGAGGCCAGTGAATGCTACAGCAGATCCATATAATCCTAACACAGATTGGATTTCTGGGTATTACGCATATACAGGTAGGTATCCAAGTGGAAACTCAGAATTTAATCGCGTAAGTACTGCATATCTTAGGTTGAAGAGTATTGAACTGGGGTATACCTTGCCGAAATTACAGGTGCTTCCTTCGATGAAGTTACGAATATTTGCCAATGCCTATAACGTGATTACTTTTACGGGGGTTAAGTTTGTTGATCCTGAACATCCAGATGATGATTTAGGCAGAGTATATCCACTAAATAAGACATTTACTTTTGGGGTTTCAGCTTCATTTTAATATGTCAAGTAGTTTGATTTTTTAAAATTGTACAGAAATGAAAAGAAAAATAGGTTTAATTTCCACAATACTTATCTATATTATGACATCTTGTGCAGATCTAGATATTGCACCTCCAAATATTATTACGGATGATAATATGCTAAGCTCAGAAGCTGGAATGAAAATATATATGGCTCGCATGTATAGTCAGATGCCATGGGAAGATTTTAAGTTTCGACCAGGAGATGGATTTACATATAGTTCTTGGCTGATGTCGTTGGGTGTTGAAGGAACTGGCGTAGCGACTCATCGAGATGGAATTGCAAGTCCATATAGAGGAGATGGAGGCACTCCTCTATGGCAGCGTGGTCTGGCTTTTGAACTTCTTCGAGATGCGAATTATTTGATTGAGAATTTCCCTGATTATAAAGGGAACTTTGCAGATATTACATATAACCATTTTTTGGGAGAAGCGTATTTTGTTCGAGCTTTTGTATTTACACAGATGGCCAAACGCTATGGCGGAGTGCAATTAGTTACAGAAACTTTGGACATTGATTCGGAGGATATCCCTCGTTCATCAGAAAAGGAAACTTGGGATCAAATTCTAGCGGATTTTGATATGGCAATAGGGTTGTTGCAATCAAAAAGTCCAGTGAAAGGATATTCAAATAAGTTTGTGGCCTTGTCGTATAAGTCAGATGCAATGCTATATGCGGGAAGTGTAGCCAAATATAATGAAACACTACCCAATAGCGGAGATTTTGGTTTGGGAAGAAAAACTGGTATTCGAGTTATTGGATTTGCAGAGGACGAATGGAGGGGTGCCTCAATCAAATATTTAACAGAAGCGTATAAATCCGCAAGAGAAGTGATGAAAGACGGGGGGTATTCATTGTATAAAGCAAAATGGGTAGCAAGTGATAAAGAGGCACAGTATCAGAATCTGTTGGATATGCTGACGGACCCCAATAGCAGTGAAAATATTTATGTAAGAGAGTATCAGTATCCAACAATCACCCATGGTTACAATGCATATAACTTCCCGTTTCAAATGAAAGGACCCACTCCAGGGGGGTGTCCGACATTGGATTTTGTTGAGTTGTTTGATGGTCTGGGGAAACGTGCAGATGGATCTATTCCTGTTACTACTGGAAATACGAATGCAGAAGGTCAATATTTGTATTTTGATAGTCCGTTAGACTTATTTAAGAATGCAGAGCCTCGTTTGCGAGCAATGGTCATTTTTCCAGGTGATCAGTTTAATGGCGAAGCTATTGATGTTAGGGCTGGAGTTTATAAGGGAACTCCAACAGGTGTTTTTCCTGTAGGCAAGACTTATAATGAAGCTTCGATTGGGTATCAAACAAGTGATTGGGGGATTGGAGGAGCTAAACCGACAGAATTATTGCTGAGTGCAACTGGTGCTGCTGGAGACATAATAGAATTGGCAGATGGTACAACAATGAAGGTGGCAGGAGCAAGCGGACCATGGTATGACAATGGAGAAACTTGTTTAACTGGTTTCTATACACGGAAATACTTATATGTAGGCACCCAATATCAATCTGGACTTGCAGAAGGTATGTCAGATCAGCCGTATATTTTATTTCGATATGCAGAAGTAATGTTGAATGCGGCAGAGGCTGGGATTGAGTTGTCCTTGGCAGGAGAAGCACTCCCTGATAAACAAGATGCAAGTTCCTTGGCAACAGAAATAGTTCAGTCTATTCAAGAGAGAGCAGGGGCAACGATTCAAGGAGTTGTTCAAGCAGATGAAGTGGGACGAAATATAGTGCGTAAGGAAAGACGAAAAGAATTGGCATTTGAACACAAATCTATGTGGGATTTGCGAAGGTGGAGAGTTCAACATCAAGGAGCAAGAAATCTATTCTGGGGATTAGAGTCTGACTTTGAATTAAAATCTACAGATGGGAATAATAGTTACCGCTTTAGAGGTTTGTATCCGTTCTATTCAACAGAGCAAAAGAAGTATTTTTTTGATGAACGTTTTCAATGGTTGAGAACCAAAACATTTACGTATGCTCCAGTTGATTATTATTTTGAAGTTCCGCCAGGAGAGGTTGCTAAAAGTTCTGTAGTTGATCAACAACCAAATAGGTAGATAACTCTAAAGGGATAATAATTTTGTTGATTGAGTATATGATAAATTTAATAATTAAACAGATGAAGAAAATTGATTTATATATGATGCTTGTTGTGCTGATATTGTGTTCCTCATGTTCAATGTTTGAACTTGATAATTACGATGAGCCTACAGAGACAATAAAAGGAACTATAACGGATGTGCTGACAGGTAAACCTATTCTCACAGACCAAGGTGGCGAAGGCATTAGAGTGCGTATGTTAGAACTAAGTTGGGGCGATAATGTAGGATACAATCCAGATATTTACTGTAAATCAGATGGAACATATCAAAACACGAAGGTCTTTAAGGGGGAATACAATGTGCAAGTTGATGGTCCCTTTATTCCGCTGTATAGGACAGACGAAAATGGAACTCCATTGCATGATGGAACATGGACTGGTGAAATTAGTGGAGTGACGGAGGTAAATTTTAAAGTGCAGCCATTTTTAAATATAGAATGGGTTGGAGACCCTATTGTGAGTAATGGTCGGATAAAGACTAAGATTAAAGTGACTCGCGGCGTATCGAATGAGGACTTCCGTGCTGCCATCGAATCAATGGGCAACTGGGATGATTCGTGGCAGAATGTAACAGATATACAGCTATTTGTTAGTTTGTCACCTTCGGTAGGCTATAGGGCTAGGGATGTGCGTTGGACGGGTCAAATAGAATTTGATGGAAGTTCATTTGAAGAGTTCTTAGACAAAGAGGTGGAGATTTCTTCAGAAGGAAGTATTCCTGATGGATACGTAGTCTTTATTAGAGCAGCAGCGCGTATTAACTACGAAACGGTAAATCAAAGAAGGTATAATTATAATGAGGCTAAGCAGGTGCTGATTGCTAATTAGTAAATTGAAGAATAGAAAATATGATGATGTGAGAATTTTAAAATAAATAATATGATTAGAAAGAATTTAATAGGAATGCTGATGATTATATTCTTGGGCAGTGGGCTTGTCTCAAGAGCAGATGTTCCGAGAAAAGAATACCCTCGACCACAGTTTGTGCGTAATGACTGGAGCAATCTGAATGGCACATGGACTTACACTTTTGATTTTGGTATGAGTGGAAAGGAGCAAGGTCTGATGAATTCAAAAGGGTTTGAGAACAAGATTATTGTTCCGTTTGCTCCAGAAAGTAAATTGTCAGGAGTGGAACACACTGATTTTATTCCAGCCATGTGGTATCACCGAATTATTAGAGTAACTAAAGTGGAGAATGAGCAGATTCTGCTCAATTTTGGAGGAATAGATTATAGGTCTGAGATTTACATTGATGGTAAGTTTATAGATTCTCACTTTGGAGGAAGTTCTTCTTTTGTTGTTGACATCACAGATTTTGTAGAGAGTGAAAAAGATCACAACTTGGTGATATATGTGGAGGATGATAATAGAAGTAGAGAACAGACAGCAGGTAAGCAGTCGCTTAGACGATACTCATACACATGCTTGTACACCCGAGTTACAGGCATATGGCAAACAGTATGGATTGAAAAGGTGAATAAATATGGGTTGAAGCATTGTAAGGTTACTCCTGATTTAGATAATAAGCAATTTGTTATTGAACCCTATTTTTATAATCTGATTGTAGGGACAAAACTAAGAATATCATTATTCGAGGGTAAAAAAATGATAAAGCGGGTTGAAACAAAGGCATCGAACTCGGCAATTGTTGCAATCCCAGTATCAAAGCCTAAATTATGGTCGCCAGATTCACCATTTCTCTATGATCTAAAATTTGAGGTGATAGACGATGAAGGGAAAGTAATTGATCGGGTAGCCAGTTATGCGGGGATGAGAAAGGTTCATTTCGAGGGAAATAAGTTCTTTTTGAATAATGAACCTTTTTATCAGCGCTTAGTGCTAGATCAGGGGTATTATCCTGATGGTCTATGGACAGCTCCTAGTGATGCTGCTTTGAAAGCAGATATCGAAATGGGACTTGCTGCAGGCTTCAATGGAGCACGTCTTCATCAAAAAGTTTTTGAGCAACGCTATTTGTACTGGGCAGATAAACTAGGGTACGTAGTCTGGGGAGAGTCAGCTAGTTGGGGGATGGATATGAATGATAAAGCTGCAGCGCGCAACTTTCTTACAGAATGGGAGGAGTGTATTGAAAGAGATGTTAATTCTCCATCGATAATAGTATGGTCTCCTTTAAATGAAATGTGGGATCAAGATCGAGATTTACAGAAAATTCGCCTAACCAATGATTTATATGAGGCTTGTAAGCGAATTGACCCTACTCGCCCTATAGCTACTGCCAGTGGAGGTTTCCATACTCGAACAACGGACATATATGCAGAACATCTTTATGAACAAGACCCTAAGCGACTCTATGAACGATTGGTAGGAGGAGAAAAGGGACAGGTGTATATTCAGCATCCTAATGGCTCAGAAGCGTACGATGGAGAGGTTTATATGATTGATGAGTTTGGGGGTATTCAATGGGTTCAGAAGATGAAGGAGAAAGAAGTGGGTTCAGAAGAACAGTTTTGGGGTTACGGTAATGGTCCTCAGGATTTGGAAGAGTTTTATGGCCGCCTAGAAAAGCTAGTTGCTGTTATTATATCACTTGAGCATATACAGGGGTTTTGCTATACGCAGATTGTAGATGTTGAATTAGAAAAAAATGGCATATACACCTATGATAGGCAGCGCAAATTTGATATGGATCGAATAGCGGATATTTTTGCAATGAGCAAAGAAAAGGCTAAAAAAATAGTTGAAGAAGTTTTAGCTAATTAAAGTTATTCAAAAAAGAATTTATGGGTAAAGGTAAGCCCATAAATGCCTAATAAGTGTAAAAGATGAGAAAAATAAAAGGTTTAATGGTAATAGCCGTATTGTTTGCATCAGGCTTTTTGCAGGCAAGCGAAATAAGGCTTAAAATATCAAAGCGGTATTTGAATTTTCCGATATCCCATAGTCAAGATAGAGCACGAATGACATTTGAGGCTGAAGAAATTGAGCCATTAAAGATTGTTATTCGCTTAGCGCCAAACTATGCAGATTATTGGGTGTTTAAGGATATGTCGGAGTATATGGGGAAAGAAGTACGTATTTCTTATGAAGGAGATTCAGCAGGATTGGATAATATTTATCAGTCAGATGAGATTCGAGACCATGAAATGATATACAAGGAATACAATCGTCCACAATTTCACTTTTCTACTCGCCGCGGCTGGATAAATGATCCTAATGGCTTGGTATACTATGATGGAGAGTATCATTTGTTCTACCAACATAATCCATTTGAGAGAGATTGGGAGAATATGCACTGGGGACATGCGGTAAGTAAGGATCTAGTCCATTGGAAAGAGCTGAATGATGCCCTTTATCCAGATAAGCTAGGAACGATGTTTTCAGGCTCAGCAGTTGTGGATCATGCCAATACTGCAGGATGGAACAATAACGGTAAGCCTGCAATGGTAGTCGCATATACAGCAGAAAGTGGAGAAAGACAGACGCAGTGTATTGCGTATAGTTTGGATAATGGTCGAACATTTACAAAATATAAGGGAAATCCAGTGATTAATACGAAGGAAAAGTGGAATAGTCGGGATACGAGAGACCCCAAGATATTTTGGTATGAACCAGGCAAGCACTGGACTATGGTGCTAAATGAAAGAGATGGACATTCTATTTATAGTTCAGCGAATTTGAAGGAGTGGAAGTATGAGAGTCATATTACTGGTTTTTGGGAGTGCCCAGAGTTGTTTGAATTGCCGATTGATGGTAATAGAAAAAAAACAAAGTGGATAATGTATGGTGCAACGGGGACGTATATGGTTGGTTCATTTAATGGTAAGGTGTTTACTCCTGAAGAAGGAAAATACTATTATACCACTGGATCTATTTATGCTGCACAGACTTTTTCAAACATACATGACGGGCGCCGTATTCAGATAGGTTGGGGGCGGGTGGTTCATGCAGGAATGCCATTTAACGGCATGATGATGCTGCCAACAGAGTTAACATTGAGAACGACAAAAGAAGGTGTGAGATTAGTGAATGTCCCTGTGAAAGAGACAGAGAGTTTGTTCGCTTCTGAAATTAAAAAAGAATTATTAAACTTGGATGAGGCGAATGAAGCGCTTAAAGAGTTTTATGGAGAGGATTGTTTTCGGATGAAGGCAACGCTTAAATTATCACACGCAACAAGTGCTGGATTAGATTTGTTTGGACAGCGTATAATAGACTACGATATGAATAGGACTACGATAAATGGTGTGTTCTATTCGCCTCAGGATATGACTAGCATGGAGCTTTCGGCCGACATATATGTTGATCGAACATCAGTTGAAGTATTTATTGATGGAGGACTCTACTCCTACTCGATGAATCTAAACTCGCATGATAATAATAACAAGCTTTCTTTTTGGGGGAACAACATAGAAATTAAAAAGCTAGAAGTCTTTAGTGCAAAATCAATATGGGAATAAGTTGTTATCTGTAAATTAAATAAGAAGACTTCATTAAAAAAGTAAAAGTAGCGTAACTTCTTCCTCGCAATTTGCCCTAATTAGTTATGGTTTTTTATCTTTGGATAAATAAATTGCGAGAATAATGGTCAAAACATCCATGAAAATGATAGCTGAGCTATCGGGTTTTTCAAAAACAACTGTCTCTTTTGTGCTGAATGGAGTGAGCGAACAGAATAATATCAGCAAAGCTACACAAGAAAAAATATTAAGAATAGCTGAAGAACAGAGTTATAAAGTGAATCGGTTGGCACAAAGTTTAAGTACGGGGAAAACCAATTGCTTAGGCTTTATTGTGCCAAGCATATCGAATCCCTTTTTCGGAAATTTGGCAAGAAACATAGAAAAGTTTGCAGGAGAACTCGGTTATAGCGTGATGATAGCCAGCACGGGAGAAAAGTTTGAAAGAGAACTTCAAATGTTGGAAGAATTTAGCTCAAGGTCGCTCGATGGCATTATATTAGCAACTTGTGCCCATAGAGAAGAGGAGGTGGAGGCTCTAAAGAAGATAAAAACCCCGATTGTATATGTGGATAGGGTGCCAGCCTTTTGCGATTCCTCTTATGTGGGGATAAACAACGTGGAAGCTACCGAATTACTGGTGAAAGAGTTGATTGAAATGGGGCACAAAAAGATTGTATTAGTATCACTCACCTCCTTCTTGCCAAATATTAAAGACCGGATTGAGGGATACTCTAAGGCGATGAAGGATAACGGACTAGATAATGCGCTGATTTGGGAAATAGACTATAACGATAGAAAACAAAGTATTAAGAATATAATAGATAGCGTACTAAGTAGAGAAGATGTGCCCTATGGGTTTGTTTTCCTAAATAATGAGATGGCATCGGAAGCAATTTGGTATCTAAATAAGCACCATAAAGATTTGGTTAGCAAAATATCGTTCTCGTGTTTCGATGACTTAGCTATGTTTGATTACGTAACTCCAAAGGTAACTTCAGCACTTCAGCCTATTGAAGAAGTGGCAAAGCGAAGCGTAAAGATGATGGCAAACATCATCAAATCAAACAAGCCGCAAGCAGGCGTGCTGCTCGATGCAAGCATAATTAAAAGGAAATAAAGGTAAAGTAGACTTATTTAAGGGGGCTATAAAAATAGTGCGATATTTTTGTGCAAAAATTAATTAACCGGTTATTTTAATTTGAGAATGAATATAAAACTAGACAAACGAATTGTTTTAACTCTTGATGCAGGAGGAACAAATTTCGTATTCAGTGCCTTGCGTGGAGGAGAGCTGTTGCTGCAGCCCATTGTTCACCCGTCACATGGACATGATTTGAAAAAGTCGCTTCAAACCATCAAAGACGGATTTCACGAGGTGATACAGCAATTGAGAGAGAAAGCCGTTGCCATAAGCTTCGCATTCCCTGGACCAGCCGATTACCCTCAAGGCATCATAGGAGATTTACCGAACTTCCCCGCCTACAAAGGAGGCATTGCCTTAGGAGCCATGCTTGAAGAGGAATTTAAAATGCCCGTATTCATTCAAAACGACGGTAACCTATTTGCTCTAGGTGAAGCCATCGGAGGCACGCTGCCTAGGATAAATGCAAAAACAAAGCAGCAATATAAAAATCTGATAGGGCTGACCTTAGGAACAGGAGTGGGCTGTGGACTCATTCATCGTGGAGAATTAATAGAGGGCGACACTTGTTGTGCTGCCGAGGTTTGGATAACAAGCAATAGCATCACCCCAAGCTGCAACACAGAAGAGGGAGTAAGCACCCGAGCTATTCTGAGAAATTACTTTAAATATAGTCAACTCGTTCCCGATGATACCTTGATGCCTTTCGATATTTATAAGATAGCTCAAGGAGAAAAAGAGGGAGAAAAGGAGGCAGCGCTAAAATCATTTGCAGATTTCGGTACCCACCTTGGCGATTTAATCTGCAATTTGATAGCCATCATGGATGGGGTAGTGGTCATTGGAGGAGGGCTAACTGGAGCAAAAGCATTTTACATGCCAGCACTACTCGATGTGGTAAGAGGAAAATTTAAATGCGGACAAAACCGATTGATTCACTCCATATATTGTTTAGATAATAGTACGGAAGAGTCTAAATTCTTTCAAGACGAAATTCGGGAAGTTGAAGTGCCTTTCTCCACTAGAAAGATTAAGTACAATGAGAAACCAAAGTTGGCAATTGCTACGAGTCAATTTGATGCTAGTGAAGTTATTGCCAAAGGAGCTTACGCCTATGGGCTGAAAATGCTCGACCAAAAGGAAGATTGATAAAGAAAGTATGAACCTGAATAGTTTAATATATGATACGAATAAAAAATACAATACAAATCTTATTCCTAGTGGGAATTACAATATCTTTCATTGCTTCGTGCAAGGAAGCTGCAAATAAAGATTATCAAAAAATATCAAAGCAAAACAAGACTATTTTTCAGACATCAAGGGCATGGAAACCAACGCTAGACAATCGTGGAGATGCTGCGGTGATATATGGAATAGGTGGCAATCCTAGTGACAAGTCGAAGACTTCCTCTTTCGAAGACCGGGTGAAATCGTGGCGAGAAAAAGGATATGAAACAGAGTTCATGACTGGAATAGCTTGGGGAGACTATCGAGATTATTTTACAGGTAAGTGGGATGGAGAATGGCACCTTGATGAGGGGCAGGTTACCATGCAAGGTGATACGCTTTGGCATGGACACCTAGTTCCTTATTTGGTGCCATCAGAAAACTTCCTTCAATATATGAAAGAAAAACACATCAAGCAAGTGATTGATGCTGGCATCACCAACATATATTTAGAAGAACCCGAGTTTTGGGCTAGAGCTGGTTATAGCGAAGCGTTTAAGCGAGAGTGGCAGGCATATTACGGCTTCCCTTGGCGGCCACAAGATGCTAGTCCAGAGAACACCTGGTTATCCAGTAAGTTGAAATACCACCTGTATTATAGAGCATTGGAAGAGGTTTTCACCTACGCCAAGCAATACGGAAAATCTAAGGGCTTAGATATAAAATGCTATGTGCCTACTCACTCCCTGATTAACTACTCGCAGTGGCAGATTGTGAGTCCCGAAGCTAGCTTGGCTTCCATGTCGTGTGTCGATGGCTATGTGGCTCAGGTTTGGACTGGCACCTCCAGAGAACCTAACTATTTCAATGGGGAAGCCAAAGAACGGGTGTTTGAAACAGCATTTCTAGAATATGGCTGCATGGAGTCGATGACTGCTCCTACAGGCAGAACAGTATATTTTCTGACTGACCCTATCGAGGATTGGCCGCGAGACTGGGAAGATTACCGGCGAAATTATCAGGCCACCTTCACTGCTCAATTGCTTTATCCGAATAATAATAAATATGAAATCATGCCTTGGCCATCTAGGGTATATGAGGGACTATACAGTGTGTCGGCAGGGAGCGAAGAGAAAGCAAATATACCGAGAAGCTATTCCACGCAAATGCACGTCATGATTAATGCGCTAAACCACATGCCGCTGTCGGCAAATAAGATCTCGGGATCAGCTGGAATTAGTGTGTTGATGTCAAACACCCTGATGTTTCAGCGATATCCTACCCATGAAGGCTATGACGACCCCCAGCTGTCGAATTTCTATGGACAAGCCTTGCCATTCCTCAAAAGAGGTATTCCTGTGAGTACCGTGCATATGGAAAACTTGGCTTATCCGGAAAGTTTAAAGAATACCAAGGTGCTACTTATGACCTACTCTAACATGAAACCCATGTCGAGCGACTCGCATAAGCATCTTCGGGATTGGGTGAGCAAAGGGGGAATGCTCATTTATAGCGGAACCGACAAAGATCCTTTTCAGTCGATTTCAGAATGGTGGAATCAAGGCAGTCAACCCTATCCCACAGCTTCCGCTCAGCTGTTTGAACTCATGGGGCTAAATTTGGCGCCGAGAGAAGGAGAATACAAAGTGGGCAAAGGAAAAGTATATATCATAAGAAAAGATCCGAAAGAATATGTGCTGAACCAAGGGGGTGATGCGCAGTTCTTACAAATAGTGACTAACTTCTATAATGAAACCACCTCGGGTGAAGACTTGCAATATAAAAACAACTTTAGGTTGACACGAGGAAATTATGAGCTTACTGCGGTGCTCGATGAACAGGAGGATAAAACACCCGTGGAGCTACAGGGTAATTATATCGATATGTTCGACCCTGAAATACCCGTCATACATAGAAAAGAGGTTTTTCCGGGAAATCAATCCATGCTTTTTAATCTCGACTTAGTGAAGAATAAACATAAAGCTCAGGTACTGGTTTCAGGAGCTCGAGTGTATGAGGAAAGAGGAACAGACCGAATGTTTTCCTTTCAGACAAAAGGACCGCTAAACACCACCAATGTGATGCGCATACTTTTGCCTAAAAAGCCAACCAACTTTAGTGCACTAGATGAAAACAAAACTAGTGCTGCTGGTAGCGAGTGGGAGTGGGATGAAGCAAGCCGAACGTTATGGGCTAGCTTTGAAAACAATCCAAAAGGAGTGTGGGTGGAAGTGAAATATTGACCCCAATTGCTTGTTTAATGAAGTGTAACCAACAAAAAAATATGAAAAACGGAATAATTCAACCTATAGTGATGGCTCTTTTGCTGTGCTGCAGTTGCTCAGAAAAAAGCTTGCAGAAAAAAAAGGAGAAAGACTACGTAGCCTACGTGAATACGCTAGTCGGCACCATGTCGAAACACGCTCTTTCCACAGGAAACACCTATCCAGCTATAGCTCGCCCATGGGGGATGAATTTCTGGATGCCCCAAACTGGAAAAATGGGCGATGGTTGGGCATATACCTACCAGTCGGATAAAATCAGGGGATTTAAGCAGACCCACCAACCTAGCCCTTGGATTAACGACTACGGGCAATTCTCGATTATGCCTGTGGTGGGCGAACCGGTTTTCGACCAAAATGCCCGAGCTAGCTGGTTCTCTCACAAAGCAGAAGTAGCCGAACCTCACTACTACAAGGTGTATCTTGCCGACCATGATGTTACCACTGAAATTACTCCAACATCAAGGGCTGCCATGTTTAAATTCACCTTCCCTGAAAGTCAGCATGCGCATATCGTAGTTGATGCTTTCGACAACGGCTCGCAGCTGGAAATCCTGCCGAAGGAAAATAGAATAATAGGATACACTATGAAGAATTCAGGCGGAGTGCCCGACAACTTTAAGAATTACTTTGTAATAGAGTTCGATAAGCCTTTCTCCTACCAAGCCACAGTGTCGGATGGCGAAATCAAAGAAAATGAACTATCGAGCGCAAGTCAGCATGCAGGGGGAATTATCGGTTTCTCCACAAATAGAGGCGAAGTTGTTCACGCCAAGGTGGCATCATCCTTCATAAGCATGGAGCAAGCCAAGCAAAACCTAAAAGAACTGAATGATGCAAGCTTTGAGGAACTTGTGGAGCAGGGGCGCAAGGAGTGGAATGAGGTGCTGGGGCGAATTGAAGTAGAGGACAACAATATAGATAACATACGTACGTTCTATTCTTGCTTGTATCGATCCACTCTATTTCCTCGATCGTTTTACGAGATAGATGAAGCAGGAAAAGTGATGCACTACAGCCCCTATAACGGACAAGTTCTTCCGGGATATTTATTCACTGATACGGGATTTTGGGATACTTTCCGGTGCTTGTTCCCATTCTTAAATCTGATGTATCCAGAGCAAAACGAGAAAATGCAAGAGGGATTAGTCAATGCCTATAAAGAAAGCGGCTTTTTGCCCGAGTGGGCCAGCCCAGGGCATCGAGGCTGCATGGTGGGCAACAACTCTGCGTCGGTAGTGGCCGATGCCTACCTGAAAGGCTTGCAAGATCACGACATAGAAACCCTATGGGAAGCAGTGGTGCATGGTGCTCATAGTGTGCATCCGCAAGTGAGTTCAACTGGGCGTCTGGGATATGAGTATTACAACAGGCTAGGCTATGTGCCCTATGATGTCGGTATTCGAGAAAATGCAGCACGAACTTTGGAGTATGCCTACGATGATTGGGCGATATATAAATTAGGGCAAGCTCTGAAGAAACCAGCAAGCGAAATCGAACCCTTTGCCAAGCGAGCATTTAACTACAAAAACATCTACGATAAAGAAACAAAGCTCATGCGGGGGAAAAATGAGGATGGTAGTTTTCAATCTCCCTTCAATCCGCTTAAGTGGGGCGATGCTTTCACCGAAGGCAACAGCCTGCACTACACCTGGTCGGTATTTCACGACCCGCAAGGACTGATAGACCTCATGGGGGGTGAAGCCAATTTTAACGCCATGCTCGACACCGTTTTTAACATTCCTCCCTTGTTTGATGAAAGCTACTACGGCAGCGTGATTCACGAAATCAGAGAAATGCAAATCATGAACATGGGGAATTATGCGCATGGAAATCAACCCATCCAGCACATGATTTACCTTTATAACTACTCGGGTGAACCTTGGAAAACGCAATATTGGGTGAGAGAAGTGATGGAAAAACTCTACCAAGCACAGCCTGATGGCTATTGCGGTGATGAAGATAATGGGCAAACCTCGGCGTGGTATGTTTTCTCCGCCATGGGCTTCTACCCCGTGTGCCCCGGAACTGACGAATACATCATAGGCTCTCCTTTATTTGACAAGGTAAAGTTGAATTTTGAAACAGGGAAAACCACCACCATTGAAGCTAAGCATAATGATCCGACCTATCGATACATAAGTGCCATGTCGGTCAATGGAGAGAAACACTCGAAAAACTACCTCAAGCATGAAGTGCTCCGGGCAGGGGCAAACATCAGCTTTGACATGAGCAAACAACCAAATTACCAAAGAGGAGTTGAAGCTTCCAACTATCCGTATTCTTTCACCAACGAATTAAAAAACAAGTAATATGATCATGAACATAAAAAAAACTATAGCGATAACCTGCCTGAGCGTGCTGAGCCTAGGCTGGTTGCCAGCACTTGCCTTTTCAGGCGAAGCATTCGCAGAAAATAGCACAGCAAAACAAGACAATACTCGAGTGAGTGATAGGTATACCAGTGAAAGACCAGCGCTTGACGACCGACTTTTTTCCTCTGTAGCAGTGGAAAAAAAGATTAAAGCCATAAAAAAACAACTGAAGAACCCCAAGCTGGCTTGGATGTTTGAAAATTGCTACCCCAACACGCTCGATACCACAGTGCGTTATTATAAGAATGCCCAAGGAGAAAGCGATGCACTGGTATATACTGGCGATATTCATGCTATGTGGCTTCGAGATTCGGGAGCTCAGGTGTGGCCATACATAGATTTGGCAAATGAAGATAAACACCTGAAGGATATGCTAGCTGGGGTGATTCGTCGGCAGTTTAAATGCATTAATATCGACCCATATGCCAATGCATTTCTAGACCCACACGACCCCAATCCCGACCATCAATGGATGGACGATGGCACCGACATGAAGCCCGAACTACACGAAAGAAAGTATGAGATAGATTCTTTGTGCTATCCTATTCGATTGGCATATAAATATTGGCTGATTACTGGCGACGACTCCATTTTCGATGAACAATGGCTGCTAGCCATCCAAAACATCTTGAAAACATTCCAAGAGCAACAACGAAAAGAAGGGCAGGGCTCGTATCGTTTCACTCGAAAAACAGAACGCTCATTTGACACGCTGAGCAACGACGGCTGGGGCACTCCAGTTAATCCCGTAGGTCTGATTGTGTCGTGTTTCCGTCCATCGGATGATGCCACTACCTTTCAATTTCTTATCCCCTCAAACTTCATGGCGGTAAGTTCGCTGCGGAAGGCTGCCGATGTTTTGACCAAGGTGAATGGCGAAAAAGCGACAGCCAAACAGTGCCTAACTCTGGCCGATGAGGTGAAAGCTGCCTTGGAGAAACACGCCACCTATAATCACCCGAAATACGGAACAATATATGCCTTTGAAGTGGATGGTTTTGGCAATAAACTACTGATGGATGATGCCAATGTGCCTAGCTTATTGGCAATGCCTTATTTGGGCGATGTAGATGTGAATGACCCGATATATCAAAACACCAGAAAGTTCGTTTGGAGTAGCGATAATCCTTACTTCTTTAAAGGAGAAGCTGGCGAGGGCATTGGTGGTCCGCACATTGGCTATGACATGGTTTGGCCCATGAGCATCATGATGAAAGCCTTTACTAGTCAAGAGGACCAAGAGATAAAAAACTGCATTGAAATGCTGATGAACACCGATGCTGGCACCGGATTTATGCATGAATCTTTCCACAAAGATGACCCCAAGAATTTCACCCGAGCATGGTTTGCTTGGCAAAATACCTTGTTTGGAGAACTCATTATTAAGCTGGTGGAAAATGGTAAGTTAGAGCTGCTAAATAGTATTTGAAATTAGTTCTAGGGCTTGGGAATACATTTATCATGTTTTCCCTAACCCAACTTTCACTCATAAAAATATTTTCAACAAAAAATCGGCTATTTTTCGATGCTAGCCCAACTATAATCCACTGAAAATAAGCGGTATCGTTTGGCAGGATTTCCCAAAAACCAAATTGTAGGACACTTTTGTTCATTTTTCTTGTTGTATTTTTGTGGCATGCACGTGAATGTACAACTTCGTTTCAACCCTGCCACTTCGCAAGAAGCTCCTTACTATCGTTTGAAGGAGTCTTATCGCGATGTGCGCGGACGTGTGCATTCCCTCATTGTGCTAAATATCGGTTTTGAGCCTTTACTGAAGCCCCTCCAAGTCAAGCGCATTGCAAGGGCATTGAGTTTGCGCTTCCAA
>JBKECH010000031.1:0-23417 GCA_047974415.1 Bacteroidales bacterium
AATGATATAAAGGATGATTTTACAGCAAAGGGAATAAGTAAGGCCCGAGAGCTCTGGCGACTAGACACCCTTCCTGAAGATGAGAGACGTAGCTATAACCGACATTTGAAACATTTGATGGACGAAGCTAGTAGTGTACGAACTCAGAAGATTGATGCCGAAGAAAGAAAAGCAGAAAAAGAGAGGGAGAGAAAGAAGATTGAGGCCACAGAGAAGGCTCTTGCTGAAGCTAAGAAAGAATCAGACCAAGCCAAGAAAGAATCAGATCAAGCTAAGAAAGAGGTTGAAAAAGTGAGAGCTGAAATTAAGCGGGCAGAGAGAAAGATTTATGAGATGGCAAAGGGGCTGAAAGACGAAAGTGTGGACGTTGCTGTAATTAAGAAATTAACGGGGCTTAGTGAAGAAGAGATAGAAGCCTTATAGAGTAGGTATTTTATTAGTTAGTGTTTGTCCATAATGTTTGGAGTCTGAATTAGAATATCAAATATCAAGGCTTGCCGTTCTGTATATTGGGAGTTTGTGAGTTTACTTGTGTAAATGACTAATTCGCAAAGTGAGCATAACGCAGATATTGGACTTTATAGGCAGACTCTAGTTAGGTACTATATACAGTTTTTTATAGAAGAATAAGATCAAGGATGACAAAAATGCCAAATACCATGCTAGAGATGCCGTTAGTTGTGCCAAAGGCAAGGTTAACCCTCGATAAGTCGTTTTCCTTTACGATGGAGTTCTGATAAATTAAAGCAATAATAAAAACAGTTGCCCCGATATAGTATATGAAACCAGAGTCTCCTATTATGCCATTTGCTATTACTAGTATTCCTGTTATTGTATGCCCAACTCTGGCAGTTAATAGAGCTTTCTTCCGACTAAGTAAAACAGGCATGGAGTGTAAGCCTTCAGCTCTATCAAACTCTTCATCTTGCAGAGCATAAATAATATCGAAGCATGAAGACCAAAAAAAAACTATGAGCGAATACATGAGAGCTTCTGCGCTAGCCTTTCCAGTCATTGCAATATATGCACCTATGGGGGCAATGGCAAGTCCGATGCTCAGTACGAAGTGACAAAGCGAGGTCATACGCTTTGTATAGCTGTAAAACAAAATGATAAACAGGGCTATAGGGGCAAGACTGAAGCATAAACTATTGATAAACCAAGTGGTAGCCCAAAACAGGAGTGCGTTGATAATTACGAATACCAAAGCCTCATGGCTTTTTATTTTACCCATTGGAATCTCCCGATTTGCAGTTCTCTGATTTTTTGAGTCGATGTCTCTGTCTAAAAATCTGTTGAACGCCATTGCCGCATTTCTGGCAAAGAACATGCATAAAAAAACACAAAAGAGAATTTTGAAATCAAGAAAATTCCCAATAGCTTTTCCCCCCAGGGTGTAGCCAATAAGTGCAAAAGGTAGTGCAAAAAGAGTGTGCTCTATTTTCACCAAATTAAAAAAGTCTTTTATACGTCCCAACGTTTATTGATTTTGTTTTAGATAATCTGCTATTTTAATTAGGTTTTTTCTGAGTTTTGGAGCAATGTAAGTGCTACAATAAGGCTGATTGGGGTTCAACTCGAAGTAGTTATGATGATAATCTTCAGATTGGTGAAACATGTCTAAAGGGAGTATTTCTGTTACAATAGGATTTTCGAACATTTGTCTATCATCAATAGCATTTCGCAATTGTTCAGCTTCTCGCTTTTGCTCCTCAGTGTGGTAGAATATCACCGAACGATATTGTCTACCAACATCTGGACCTTGACGGTCAACAGTCGTGGGGTCGTGCGTTTCCCAAAAAATCATAAGCAAGTCTATGAAGGAAACTACCTTTGGGTTGTACGTAATCTGTATAACCTCCGCATATTCTGTATCGCCTGAGCAAACCCTCTCGTAACTAGGGGGGACGATACCTCCTCCACTATATCCAGGCTCTACTTTTTCTACACCATCTATTTTTTTGAAAAGCGCTTCTGTACACCAAAAGCAACCACAACCAAAGGTTGCTTTACACAGCTCTGTGTTATTGTTTTCTGTCATCGTTTCTGTTAAATTAGCCTATTCAGTTGGGCAAAGGTAGTTCTTTTATTTCTTGTAATATTCAAAATCCTCACCAAACTACCTCCTGTGCAGTATAATCCTTTCAAGACAAAGTTTTTGCTAGCTTTTTTATCCTTCATCATAGCCACACATTGCAAAAAGCGTTGTTTTATCTGGTTTGAATTGTGTGCTATGGTGTCTCGGTTTGTATTTGAGGTAATAAAGGCGTAACTTGACAAAGAACCGCGCCAACAATAAAGCACGAATAAACAAATCTCAATCCATGTATTCTTATAAACTTAAATTCAAGTAGAAAATATGTAAAGTAGTTTGTTTTGTAGGTTTATAGTAAGAATTTTATCAAATCCACCTTGCGTTTAAAGGGACGTATTTTTTTCTTTATAGATTTTTTGTACTTCTTGAGAGTCTTATCATCCAATACTTTTCCTAGTTTTTTGTTTGAGTCATTACGAAGCTTCTTTAGTTCAAAAATCTTTTTGTCTTTCGATTTCTTGCCATTTATTATGCCCGAAGCCTTGTCTACGAAGTCTGAATGTAAATCTTTTATCTCCTTAGACTGTTCATCGTTCAGTCCAATTTCTTTATTGTCGAAACTATTAATGGTGCTCAATAACTCTTTGCCAGGAAAGTTTTGTGCATGAATGGTCTGAATTCCTGCGAGTGACATTAGCAATGCCACATTCAACATCAGTTTTCTCATATTTATAATTTTACTGTATACTTGAACGCTTATTGACTAGTAATTGTTCATTGTCTTTATTAAACCCGAAACAGGCTACGTGCTCCCCATCTCCTCAAAACAAACGCTTCATTCACCAAAACCCTTGTTTTATCAGGTTTAAAGCCTTTGCTACGGCGATCCAATGCATATACTGGGTTCAAGAAATGCAAAAATGCTTTGTGCTAAAACCAGAAATATTTAAATGCAGACCCGAATAATTCAAAAATAAAAGACTAAATTTGAACCGAAATAAAACAAAATTGCGATAACATTATGAAGCATATGTCCATTGATTTTAGACTTATTTTATGACCAATAAATTCATCATATCATCCTCAAATTATAATGCAAGAGAGACATCATAACAGGAAACTCTATTACGATGAGCTAGTGCAGTCTGCGCGCGAGTTTATTTACCCCATGGTGACGCAGTTCAAAGAGCCTACACCCAGTTTGCGAGTGCTAGAAGTGGGATGTGGCGAAGGGGGCAATCTACTTCCGTTCGTGGAGCAAGGAATGGAGGTTGTGGGTGTAGATTTATCAGCCGACAAAATTAAGAATGGATGTGCATATCTCGCAGAGTCATTTGCCAATGAGCGTTTTCGGCTCATTGCTAAGGATATTACACATATGTCGGCATCGGAATTAGGAGGAAAATTTGATGTGCTCATCATGCGAGATGTAATTGAGCATATTCCCGATCAGGAAATCTTCATTGGCAAGCTGAGCCAGTTTATAAACGACGATGCAATAATCTTCATTGCCTTTCCACCATGGCAAATGCCTTTTGGAGGGCATCAACAGATGATCAAGCACCGCTATCTCTGCAAAGCGCCCTACATACACCTACTGCCATGGCGAATGTATAGAAAATTGTTGCAGCGAAGCTCTTGTTCCGATGCCGCAATTCACGAGTTGCTGAACATTAAAAGCTCGGGTATAAGTATCGAGCGCTTTGAACGTGCCGTACACAGCAATAATCTGTGCATACTAAAACGTCAGCTCTATCTAATCAATCCGTACTATAAGGTAAAATTCAATTTGAGGCCCAGAAAGCAGTTACCATTACTCAGGAACATTCCTGTTTTACGCAATTTTTTCACTACTTCGGCCTATTATATTTTGGCAAAGCACGCCTCACGCTGATTTCGCTCACTCCTGCGAGTAGGTGTGCATGCTGTTCTTTGCCGATGGCAGATAATTAACCCCTTTCCACGTGACCAGTAGTCCGACGAAAGCAAGTGCAAGGATTATTAGTGCCGTTCGGATCAGCTTTGGATAGCTCTTGCGCAAGTGTATGTAGATTAGGTACATGGCGCAGGTGATAAATGCCCATGTCTCCTTGGGGTCCCATGACCAGTAGTTGCTCCACGCTGTTTTTGCCCAGAGGGCACCCATGCAAAGCCCCAAAAGTAAGAAACCAAGCCCCACGTACACCATACGGTCGATGCGCTCAATATATCTAAGCGGCACATCAGCATTGCGTCTATAAAATATCAAAGCACGTACTCCCAACGCCGTTGCGAGACCCATGAGGGCATATGAAACTATGTATACAGACACGTGTGGAACAAACCACGGACTTTGCAGTGCGGGCATCAGGTTTTTGTTCTGAATCTCTGGAAAGAAGCATATCAGCAATAAAAAAACCGCAGACATCAGCGCCGAGTAGACAAGTATCCACCTGTATTTCCATTTGACATAAACCAATAACCCTGCGAGGCTTATATATATGGAATACCAAAGTCGTGTTTCGCCCATGGTTCGCAGTGGTGGCCGTCCGAGCGCAATCCATAACGATATAGCAAAGCTCAGAATGACAACAGTCCCTGCTAAGAACACTACGGTAGCAGCCTTTTGCAGTCTGCCATTTGTCAGTATCCCAATGGCACCAAGCATCCACAGCACAATGCTGGGAAGCATAAAGTACAAATAATTACTCCAGTCCATGTTCTTCCTTTTTTATGCCATGTCCCCAAAATAAACTTATCGCTCCCAATATCAGCATGGCAAATCCCAGCTGTGTTAGCCATTGCCAAGGGTCGTAAATCATCTGCATGCCACTGATTTTGGATGCTTCTCCAGCATTTTCGTCGTAAGTTGTCTGATAAATGCTCCATGCTCCGATTTTTATGGGATGGTTTACGGCAATACGGGCGTTTCGAGTGCTGTTGTTGTACAAAATGCTGATTTGCGAGGCAAAACTTTTTGCTTCGGGTGGTAACATTACAACGCTTCGGTCCGTGCCTAATGGCATTGTGGTGTACATCTGCCTTTTGTTGCCACAACTGAGCCAAGCACACTGCGTCCCGTCAGTATTGCATATCTTAATTGCCGGGGGCGTGGCAATATTGGTGCTTTGTGCAAAGACCTCGCCAATTTTCAGTGCGTGAGGGTAGTATTTCAGTATAGAAAACTGATGCCCTTGCAGCTCAAACTGCCCCTGTAGCGTGTCAACATCCCAGAACTGTGGCTTCCCCTCGGGCACGAAAGCATTAGTCAACCTGTTCATAATTGCTAGCTTGGGCATGTAACTGTCCATACAAAAATCTTTAAGTACAATGGTAAATGGCAGGTCTTCGGCTTTATTATTTCGGTTCAAAGCCTTGTTGGCACTGTGTCCTTCCATTATAGACAGGCGCAAATCCTTCTTGTCGGCAGTGCCAAGTCCTGTTGATATCAGCAAAAGCAGTAGCCCCGCATGATTAAGGAAAAATCCTATACTCGCCACACTCCATTTGCCAGCATCAGCAATCAGTCTTTGTACAACAGTAAAGCTAAGTACAATGATAAGATATAGGTAGCTCAGGACAAATGGGTAGTATGTAGTCATCTGTCTTATTCCTAATAGCGATGCGGTGTCCGTCGCCTTATTCTCCGAAGTTTGCAAGGTCAGTCCAAGCACAAGGCTCAAAGCCCCGATGAAGAATATGGTTGCCAGCGCCGTGGCACCCGAACATAAGAAACTTGTAAGCCAGGCTCTTGTCCACCACTTGCACATGGCAAAGGCAAGTAGCAAAACAGTAACAATGATTACTATATTAAAGGGATATTCTAGTAGCGCAAGGCTGAAAGGTCCTAAAAAAGCTTGTAGGCCTAGCCCTGTGGCAAAAAGTAGGATGATGGCGTACAGCGCATGGCGGATGGATTTGTATTTCAGCATTCACATAAATATTTTATAAACTTGTTTGTCATGCATAGGCGTGTTCTTATTGCATTTTCCATCCTCTGAGCTGCTGTACATTGGGATTGTCGGGAAATTTAACAAGTATTTTCTTTGCCAGTGCCTCTGCCTCGTTTTTTGCATTGTTGCTGACGTAATACTGTAGCAAATTGAAGTGGTCGTTTAAGTTCGTCGGGCGCATAGACACTGCAAATTTCAGGGCTTCGAGCGCCTTGCTCTGCTCGCCATAGAAAATATAGATTTGCGCAATGTTATTAATATTAAACGCCACATTCGTAGGGTCTAGCTCCACCGCCTTTTCCAGATGTGTCAAGGCTATTGCGTAGGACTTCTTCTTTTGCTCCAAAGTTGGGTTCTGCTGTTGGAGGGAGTTTATCCTTTGCATACCAATTGTAGAAAGAAGCAAGCCGAAGTCATAATGTACCGTTGCGTTGTCAGGAACCGCAGCAAGGTATGCGCTGAAATACCGTGCTGATGTCTTATAATCGTTCTTGTTGTTGTAGAAATATGCAAGTTGCAGGGCGAACTCCGTCATTGCCGTGTCCTGTTCGTATGCCTTTATAAAGAACTTTTCTGCTTGGTTTATAAGTCTGATGTTGTCAGCCTTATTCTCTGGCAGCGAACTCTTGATTGTATAATAATTCCCTAGATTAAATTTGCCCGTTGGGAAGTCAGCGTTGTATTTCTGAGCATTACCAAAATCTTCCAGCGCCTTTGCAAAGTCTTTTTTATACTTCTCGGGTATCTGCTCTTTGGGAAAGTTAGCGAGCTTCATCACAGCATCAATTCTGATGGATTTTGCCCTGTCGCTCAGCAGAGGGAAAATATTTTTTGCATCGTCGATATTCACAAGGTTGAATGCCCTAAGAGCAGTACCTCTGATAGTGGGGTTGTCGCTAGTAAAATTTCTGAAAAAGGTGCCTTTGTGCATCTGTTGGTTCAGATAATAGAACGCAACGCCCCGAACGTTGGCAGGGTAGACGTCATCTCCGCTATTTATAATAGCGATAAGTGCCGAGTCAGCCCCTTCTCTGTTATTTATGGCATCGTTTACAGCCATTGCGAAGTGAGATTTGCGCTGTTTGCCATGCCACTGCTCGATGTGGCTCGCCGCCCACTGATTTGTTTTGTTGCCGTGGCACTGCGTACAAGCATTTGGCGTGCCAAGCTTGTCCGATAGGTCTGGCCGAGGAACTCTAAAGCTGTGGTCGTTGCGCAGATCCACACCCATGTAGTACTGCGCTGGCATGTGGCAGTTTATACATTGCGCACCCGATCCCACTTCGTATACGTCGCCGTAGGCCGACAGCACGGCTTGTTCTGCATTATTTGCAGACTTGTCCGCTTCTGTTTTGTGGAAATGGTGCTGATATGTGTCGTAATCAGCTGCTTTGTGGCATTGCAAACACAGCGCATTGCCCTCAAGCAGGAGCTTCCCAGAGTGTACATTGTGACAGTCGCTGCATTTTACGTCTCGTTGGTACATTTTACTTTGTGTAAAAGATGCAAATACATAGTCTTCGTCCATAATCTGCCCGTCTACGTGAAAATGTGGCGCCATGGGGAGGCTTGGTAACATAAAGTTGCTCATGCTAGTGTCTGTGGGGTCGAGGTCGCTAAAAGTTCCACGCCGCGAATGGCAATGTGCGCATTGTTCCACAAATTTTCTGCTACTGATTCCACTCGTTTGTGTAATAAGTCCGTAGTTTTCGTACTTGTCCTTGGCATATTTGGGCAGTTCTGCCCACTCCAAGTGCAGCGATGCAGGTCCGTGGCATGCTTCGCAGCTCACATCTATTTCGCTCCATGTTGTTTTGTAGCTGTCTGTCTCGGGGTCGTAACCTTTTACTAAGTTTGTGGAGTGACAAAAAGCACACATGGAATTCCAGTTCTGTGCTTGGTTGGTCCAATGCAACCAGTTGCTGTGATCGATGCTCATTCCTTGGTAAACAGAATCGGCCATGTAGAACCACGCCGAATCTTTGGTGCTCCAAGTCATCGCCAGAGTCTGTAAACGCCCTCCAGGGAACTCTACCAAGTAATTTTGGAGCGGTTCGTGTCCAAAAACGTACTTCACTTCGTACTCCTTCATACTGCCGTCCTCGCCGTCGGTCAGAACGTAAAAACGCTTGCCCTTCTTGTACGCCTTGTGTGTCTGCCCATTTGGACGCACGATGCTGGCATTGTCGAAGTTGCCCTTTACTGTCTCGTTCGTTGCCGTGTCCATGGCGAGGTCGTGGTCCGAGCCGACAAAATCATTGTACTCCGTGGCGTGGCACTCTATGCAGCTCTCTCTGCCAACGTACTCTGCCTTGCCACTCATCATGCTCTTCGCTGGGAAGTATATTTGCTTGATAACGAAGAGAGGTATTAGTAGCGCAATGGCCACAAGGAGGTAAATTTTATATGTTCTGTGTTTTGAAGCGTCTACCATTATATCGAGTTGTATGTTTTTTGTCGTTTTTTTTGTTTTGCTCTATGCGCTTGTAAGTTGGTTTTTATCAAATTCTTGCCTTTTAAATGTTTGTGCAAGGTCTACGCTGATTTTTGTGCCGTTCATTTTTATAGGGTGATAGTCCAATGCTCGTTTTGCAGGTCCTTTGGTTGCATTTCCCAGTGTGCTGAACTGCGATGCATGGCATGGGCATACAAACTGATATGTGTCTACATCCATTGTTACTGCACAGCCCAAATGTGTGCACTTGCTGGATATGGCAATGAACGCCCCATCCTTGGTTCGATGCAAAAAAAGTTTGTCGTCGGGGAATCCATAGGTTTTTCCCTTCTCAAATTCGCTTGCATCGCCCAGCTCCACCCATTTGTCCTTGTTCTTGGATGTTGAACCCTTGCCCCTGAAAAATGATAGTGCCAACGCTAGAATTTGTAAGCCAATTACTCCTGCAACAATCCGTTCTAAGAATTTTCTTCTGTTGGTTTTGGTGTGTCCCATAAATTTATAGAAATATTAATGTCATGCCTTCTGCCCTGAGAAAATAAGCAATGGCGCCCATGGTTATGTAGCTACTGCTTATAAATGTAAACATAAGTATGGACCGCAGGGAGGGTGTAGTGTTTCTGTACTTTCTGTATATTAAAAAAATGGGGATTAGGAAGAAGATGAAAATTATTATGCCGTAAATTCCTCCAGTTTCAAGGTTCAAGCTTGATGAGCTTCGTAGAATATCGTCGGCAAGGCAAATCAGGGTAGCCCATAGGACGCTTTGCCATGCTGTGCTGATTATTGTTTTTTTGTTTTCCTTGCCACCAAACCAGTGTCCTATTTTCTCTTTTTGGCATCTCCATCGGGGCATTCTGAGCATGATAAAAGCCGTGACAATTGGGGTGAACAATACCAATATGGGGTGAAAATGTAAAAGCATCTCCTGCAAACCAATAAAGTACCACGGAGCTTTGGAGGGATTGGGTGTAATGTCGGGGTTTGCCATGTCTTTCAGGGGAGCGTTGAACAGAATGCTGAGTAGTAGCAGTGTGGCAATAACGGCGAGGGCTGCAATAATCTCAAGTCTGACTAAATGTGGGTAGGTATCGACCTTCTTGTCGTCTTCGCCATCTTTCAATACGTAAGTAACACCTTTCGCTTTCCTGACTAGGTAGAAATGTATCATCATTAGAAACAAAAATGCGAGCGGCAAGATGCCCGTGTGTAGGGTGTAGAAGGTAAGCAGAGTTTGCTGTCCGACGTCCTCACCTCCTTTTATCCAAATGGATATATCCGTGCCAACAATGGGAATGTATTTGAATATATTGACCATTATGCTAACTGCCCAATAGGATAATTGATCCCAGGGAAGCAAGTAGCCCGTGAACGAGAATGCAAGAGTGAAGAATAAGAGAATGACTCCGTATTTCCAGTTTTTTGCTCGCTCGTAGTATATTGATTGCGACAATACAACTCTGATGACATGTAGAATTACTACCATAATCATTAGGTTGGCGCTCCAGTAGTGTATGTTTCTGAGTAGCTGACCAAGAAAATAGTTGTTTTCTAGCTGTCTTATTGATTGGTAAGCTCCGTCTACGGTGGGCATATATTTGAATCGTAGCATCACGCCCGTAAAGGCAAGAATTATGAAGAGAAGGGTGCTGATGCCTCCAAGTCCGAAAGTCCTGTCGAGTGCTAAGGCTTTTTGCGATATCTTGGGAGGATGGATATGTAGTAGGAATTTCTTCCACGCACTGTACTCTGTTTTTTCCTTGCTCATTCTTTCTTCGTTTGTGTCGCAAAGTTAGCAATCATTAGTAGATTACGAAAGGGTGAGGTCGTTTTTGGTCGTTTTTCGGTGCTATTTGCTTAGTACTTCTAAAAGAGCTTTTGCTTTTAGTTTACATTCGTCGTATTCGCGGTTGGCATCAGATCTTGCCGTGATGGCACTACCTACGGAGAAGGATAAATATTGATTGAGACTGTTGTATATGGCACTACGGATGACAACATTGAAATCGAAGTCGCCGTTTGGTGCAAAGTAGCCCATTGCTCCAGAGTATATACCTCGTTTGCTGTCTTCGTACTTCTCTATAAGTTGCATTGTTTTGTGCTTTGGAGCTCCCGTCATAGAACCCATCGGGAAGCTTGCGCATATTGCGTCGAATGCTGAGTGGCAATGGTCTAGCTCTCCAACTATGGTTGATATCATCTGCGAAACTTGTTTGAAAGGGTAGACTCCGCATAGTTCCTCGACCTTCACACTTCCTGCTTGTGTTACTTTGGACAGGTCGTTGCGCACAATGTCTACAATCATTATATTCTCGGCTCTTTCCTTCGTGTCGTTTTGTAGTCTGAGTCTTAGGATGTTGTCTTCGTATTCGTTCTTGCTTCTTTTTATAGTGCCTTTTATCGGTTGGCTGATAAGTTTCTTGCCTTGCTTGCAGATGTACCTTTCGGGCGAGGCACACATCAATGAGATATCGTCCAGCTTTAGGAATGCTGCTAAAGGAGTGGGGGAGATGCTATTGAGCGACTTGTATGCTTGAAGAGGCTCTATGCTTACTCCCTTGGCAAAGAACTCTACACAGTAGTTTAGTTCGTAGATATTCCCAGCATGTATCTGGCTGATTATCTTCTGCACTTGTTGTATATACCTTTGCTTGCTAACTCGTGCCTGGATGTCTACTTTTCTCTCGTATTGGAAATGACGTATTTTGGTATTTTTTATTTCTGCAATTAATGCAAGAGCTTCGCTTTCGGAGTTTACTGATGAATCGTATTCTATTTTCCACGTATTCTCCTTGCAGAGGATTACGTATCTTGCCTGAAAGAAGTTTATGTTCGGACAATTTAGGTTGTCGGTATTGTCAGATTTCAGGGCTTCTAATTCATTTTTGAAGTCGTAAGCAATATAGCCAAATGTCCAATCCTTAATTTCAGATGCATTTTTTAGAGATTTTCTGTTGTTAGAGAATGTTTGCATGGCGTCGATGGCTATGAGGAAGTCAAATCTGGAGTATTTGTCATTGCTGTATCCAGAGCTGTCTAGTGCTATAACATGCTTGTATGTGTTGTGTGCATATTGAAGCGCGTTGTGCATAAATATTTGCTTGTTGTCAATTGTAAATGATGCAAATTTTCTCATGTTTTATAGAATATGGTGCAAAACGAGTGAACTACAAATAAAGAACGCACCGACATTAATTGTCGATGCGTTAATATTCTTTTTACTTATTTCACATCAAGAAACTTAGTAGAATACCAGCAGCTACTGCCGAGCCGATCACTCCAGAAACGTTCGGAGCCATGGCGTGCATTAGCAAGTAGTTGGTAGGGTCCTCTTTGATTCCCATTGTGTGTACCACCCTTGCACTGTCGGGCACTGCCGAAACTCCAGCGGCACCAATCATGGGGTTTATCTTCTTGTCTTTTGAGAAGAAGATATTCATCAATTTTGCGCCAAGTACTCCACCTGCTGTTGCAACAACAAAGGATGCTGCACCTAGCATGAAAATCTTTATAGACGACATGGTCAGGAATACGTCAGCTTGTGTGGACGCTCCAACGGTTATGCCCAAAAGCATTGTAATAGTGTCTATCAGAGGGTTGCTTGCGGTGTTTGCAAGACGGTTTGTAACTCCAGATTCTTTAAGCAAGTTGCCGAAGAAAAGCATTCCCAATAATGATATTGCAGAAGGAGCAATCATGGTTGTAAGTATAAGTCCTACGATGGGGAAGAGTCTTTTCTCAAGTTTGGAAACGGCTCTGGGAGGTTTCATCTTTATGAGGCGTTCTTTCTTGCTTGTAAGTAATCGTATTACAGGAGGCTGTATAACTGGAACAAGTGCCATGTATGAGTATGCCGCAATTGCAATGGGTCCGATAAGATTTTTCACGGTTGTACCGTCGGGTAGGACATTCAATCCGTTAGCAAGTTTTGACGAAAGGAAAATTGCAGTGGGACCATCAGCACCACCAATTATTCCAATTGCTCCCGCTTCGGGAAGTTCAAAGCCTAAGTATATAGCGCCGATAAATGTTATAAATATTCCTATCTGAGCAGCGGCGCCCAAGAACATCAGTTTTGGATTGGATATTAATGACGAGAAGTCTGTCATGGCTCCAATTCCTAAGAATATCAGGGGTGGATACCAGCCTTGTACTACCCCTTGATATAGGTAGAACAAAACGGAGCCAGGTTCGTAAATTCCTAGCTTCAGGTTGAAATCTACGGCCTGAAACATCGGTATGTTTCCAATGATAATACCTGTTCCAATGGGGATCAGTAGTAATGGCTCGAAGTCAAACTTGATGGCAAGATATATGAAAATCAGTCCGATGATTATCATTATCAGGTGCTTGTACGTGAAGTTAGCAAATCCAGTAAATTCCCAAAAGTTCATTAGTCCAGAGACTGCGTCGCTGTATCTTAGGTATGCGTGTCCGTCGCCAGTAAGCTTGCCATCGTCAAATGATAGTTCCCTTGAAGGTAGTTGTAACTCTTCATTGAAATAATCGTAGTTTCCATCCAAGCTGTTAGGGTCTGATTTTTGGCGATAGTGAGTTACGGTTTTGGGAGCAAAGTTCATTGAAATAACATCTCCGTTTAGACTCCAAGTTCCATTGTATCGCTGTTTGATCGAGTCCATCGTAAAAGTCCCATCGTGCTTGAAATTCAGGGTCTTTAAGCGCGTTGCTGTTGATAGTTCCTCAGAATTGTCTTTTTCTGGGTCGTAGGTAGAAAGAGTTATATTTCCATCGGAGCTATTTATCCATTTACCTTTTACGAGTTCGCTTTTCACATCTGCTAAAGCAGAGCTAGCAAGCCCCATAAGAAGGATAAACAGTAGTAGTATTGTTTTTCTCATAATAATCAGGATTGCGGATTTAGCTTATTTCTATTAACACGTCTCCATCAAGAACAGCATCGCCTTCCTTAACTTTTACTAATGAAACAACACCTGCTTTGTCGGCATTAATTTCGTTTTCCATTTTCATCGCTTCCATTATAAGGACAGTCTGACCTTTCTCTATGGTGTCGCCTTCTTTCACTAGCATTTTAAAAATTGTGCCAGGGAGTGGAGCTTTGAGCTTAGAAGTGCCAGATTTGTCAGGAACGATAACTCCTTCGCCTGGCTTGATTGCTGCTTTTTGTTGAACTACCACAGGCGTTTTTGTTGCTTGTGTTAGTTCGTGTTCTAGCTCGACGGAGTATTTTGTTCCGTTGACGTCAAGTTCAGCAATACCATCTTCGACATTTAGTATACTTACTTCGTATTCGTAACCAGTTATCTTAAATTTATATTTTTTCATTTTTTTCTATTCAGAATTATTATTTAGGCCAATTGTTCATGACCCCATATATTTTAGAACTCCATGGAGAGTATGCCTTTCGAACCTTTTTAATTGTTACAATTGCTGCTTCTTCATCGTGCATTTCGTTGAAGAAATTGTGTATGGCAAGGCTGATTGCAGCTACAACATTGCCTTCTATTCCTTCTTCGTCTATGCGTTTTGCTTGTTCTGTTTCCTTCAAAGCCCTTTCTTTGGCGGCTTGTTTTACTGCAGATTTGTAACTTCTTAGTCTTTTTCGTTTGTTGACATTACTCATTATGACAGGGACCTGCGAAAAAACGAAGAAAAGCAGTGCTAGGGCAGACACAACAATGACGAAACCGACCAACACTACAATCCACGCATATTCAAGACTGGCTGTTGCTTCTAATATTATTCCTAAAAAAATATTCATGACAATCGTTTTTATAATGGGATGTTTGAATGTTTTTTAGGAGGATTGACCAGCTTCTTGGTTGCAAGACTTTGAAGTCCTCTAATAATCCGGAAGCGTGTATTACGAGGTTCGATTACATCGTCGATGTATCCGTATGAAGCTGCTTGATATGGGTTTGCAAACTTGTCTTTGTATTCGGTTTCGTGTTCTGTAATATATTTTTGACGCTCTTCAGGATCTTCAATGGCCTGTATTTTACGACCATGGAGCACTTCTACGGCACCAGCTGCTCCCATAACTGCAATTTCGGCAGTAGGCCATGCATAGTTGAGGTCGCCTCGAAGCTGCTTGCAACTCATCACGTCGTGTGCACCGCCATAAGACTTGCGTAGAGTAATGGTTATTTTTGGAACGGTAGCTTCGCCATAGGCAAACATAAGTTTTGCACCATGAGTGATTATACCGCCTGATTCTTGCCCACTACCAGGAAGGAATCCAGGAACATCGACAAGCGTAATGATCGGAATATTAAAACTGTCGAGAAAACGCACAAAGCGAGCTGCCTTGCGAGAGGCTTCTATGTCAAGAACACCTGCAAGATAATTAGGTTGATTGGCAACAATACCCACTGGCTGGCCGTTGAATTTAGCAAATCCGCAGATGATATTTTTTGCATAATTATGGTGTACTTCTAAGAATTCTGTTTGGTCCGTTAGTGCTCTTATAACATCAAACATGTCGTAAGGCTTGTTTGGATTGTCTGGGATAATCTCATTCAATGAATCCTCAAGTCTGTCTATAGGGTCTGTATTTTCTGACAACGGGGGGTCTTCTAGGTTGTTGGAAGGAAGGTACGACAATAATTTACGAATCATTAACAAGCCTTGTTTTTCGTCTTCAACAAGAAAGTGAGATACCCCTGATTTTGACGAGTGCATTTGTCCGCCTCCAAGGTTCTCGGTGCTTATATCCTCGCCTGTTACGGTCTTGACAACCTTTGGTCCAGTGACAAACATATAAGAGTTTTCCTTGGTCATCATAATGAAGTCGGTAAGAGCGGGAGAGTAAACTGCTCCACCAGCACAAGGTCCGAATATTGCTGATATTTGAGGTATGACTCCCGAGGCAAGTATGTTCCTTTCAAAAATTTCCGCATAACCAGCCAAACTTGTTACCCCTTCTTGAATACGAGCACCTCCCGAGTCATTTATGCCTATAACAGGAGCTCCTACTTTCATTGCCATGTCCATTACCTTGCAGATTTTTGCGGCGAATGTTTCTGATAACGAGCCTCCTAGAACAGTGAAGTCTTGCGAGAAAACGAATACTAAGCGACCGTCGATGGTGCCTTGTCCAGTTACTACGCCATCACCTAAGAATTTTTTCTTTTCCATACCGAAGTTTGTACAACGGTGTGTGACAAACATGTCAAACTCCTCAAAGCTGTCTTCGTCCAAAAGGAGTTCCACTCTTTCTCTTGCCGATAATTTTCCTTGCGAATGTTGCTTGTCAATTCTACTATGACCTCCGCCTAACTTTGCTTCGGCTCGTAGGTCAATAAGTTTTTTAACTTTTTCTTGATTGTTCATTTGTATATATTTTTTTCAAGAACCCAGCATAGAATAAAACACAACAAGTTCATTCTTTAGCAGGGTCTAAATCTTGAGTTATTTATTCGTTAGTAGAACAAAATTCTGTCAAAACTCCGTGTGTCGATTTGGGATGTAGAAACCCTATATTTAGATTCTCAGCTCCTTTGCGTGATGTTTTGTCGATTAGCTGTACGCCTTTTCCCCCAACTTCTTCCAGTGCTTTTGTAGCAGAGTCTACGGCAAATGCAATGTGGTGTACGCCTTGTCCTCTTTTTTCAACGAACTTGCCAATGGGACCTTCAGGGTCTGTTGATTCTAGGAGCTCTATCTTCGTGCCTCCTACCTGAAAAAATGCAGTTTTTACTTTTTGGTCTGCAATTTCTTCAACGGCATAACAGTTCATACCTAAAATTCCTTCGTAATACTTGATGGATTCCTCTAAGTTTGCAACTGCAATACCAATGTGCTCAATACCTTTGATGTTCATAATATAATGTGTGTTTTATGTTAAAAATTTGCACACAAAGGTAGTTAGAGAAAATGACTTTTTAAAACTTTTCGATATTAAATTCGATTTTTAGACGAAAAAAGTTACATGCTAGAATAGGGCGTACTACATTTTTTCTTTAATACGAAACATATTTGCCTTTGTTTAAGTACCCAAAAATGGTAGCAGAGAAGTTATATCTGGGACACTATTGTTGAAAAACTTACGAATTTTGAGGTGTCTTTGAAAGTATTGTCGTACCTTTGTGTTGTAGCATATTCTTTTGTTTTAGTTTGATAACGTAAAGACACTTATTCTCAGTTGATTTGCAAAATTATATGCTGCTTTGTTTACCTTTAATCAGCAAGTTAATTTATTGCTAAAGTTGTCTAACTGCCTAATTTTGTGGACAAAATAGTCAAAATACTAAGTGATGAAGAACCTAACATTGTTATTTTTAATTGCCCCATTGTCATTCTTGTTGTCTTGTGGCACAAAAGAGAACACCAAAGCGCAGCAACCTAATATCTTGTTTATAATGTCTGATGACCATGCTTATCAGGCCATAAGTGCATATTCTGACAAGCTGACACAGACTCCCAATATAGATAGAATTGCCCATAACGGCATGCTCTTTACTAATGCTTGTGTAACAAACTCCATCTGCGCTCCGTCGCGAGCGGTAATTCTGACAGGCAAGCACAGTCATATTAATGGCAAAATAGATAATAATTTCCCTTTTGACACTTCTAATGTCACCTTTCCTCAGATTATGCATGATAATGGTTATCAGACTGCTATGTTTGGAAAATTGCATTTTGGCAATAGTCCAAAAGGTTTCGATGAGTTTAAGATACTGCCAGGACAAGGTCACTACTATAATCCTAACTTTATCACAAAGAACGAAGGCTTAAAAAAATATTTCGGTTATGTTACAGATATTATTACAGATATGACCCTCAATTGGCTAAGAAACGAGAGAGAGACCGATAAACCATTTATGCTGATGTACCTGCACAAAGCTCCTCATAGAGAGTGGCTTCCAGCTCCACGTCATCATAAGATATTTACAAAAAAGAAATTTTCTGAACCCGAAACTCTCTATGATAACTATGATGGCAGAGGAGAGGCAGCGCATACTCAAGAAATGACTTTGGCGCATCATCGAAATTGGGCTGGAGACGACAAGTTGTATCCCGAAACTATGGACACTCTTGGCTTGGAGCCTTGGATGAGCTGGGATAAGATTGCACTTGTCGGAGCTTTAGATAGTATGGACGATGAACAAAGAAAAGCATGGAACGAAACTTATGGGCCTATAAACGAGGAGTTTATTAAGAACTATCCGAACATGACGGAGAAAGAGATTCTACAATGGCGGTATCAGAGATATATGCAGGATTATTGTGGCTCTATTGCCGCAGTCGACGAAGGGGTAGGGAAGGTGCTTGATTATTTGGAAGAGAGCGGATTGGCAGAAAATACCATCGTTGTATATACTTCTGACCAAGGCTTCTATTTGGGAGAGCACGGCTGGTTTGACAAGCGCTTTGCTTACAACGAGTCCTTTAAAACTCCATTGCTAATAAGCTGGCCAGGCATAATTAAACCTAATTCGGTGAACTCGAACATGGTTCAGAATCTAGATTTTGCAGAAACATTCCTTGACGCTGCAGGTGTAGATATACCAAAAGATATGCAAGGGGAAAGTTTGATACCTATTTTCAGAGATGAAACGCAGAATTTTAGAGATGCTGTTTATTATCATTATTATGAATATCCTGGCATTCACGAGGTTAAGCGTCATTATGCGATTGTTAGTAAAGAATATAAACTGATACATTTCTATTATGATGTAGACGAATGGGAGCTTTACGATAGAAAAAAAGATCCGAATGAGATGCAAAATGAGATAGATAATCCAGAGTATGCAGAAATAAAAAGAAAACTGAAAGCAGACTTAAAGGAGTTGCGAATAAAGTATAAGGATTCCGATTCATTAAACCAGATACATATTAATAAGTATAAGGAGATAGGTCTGATAGAATAGGGACATTTCCCAATCTTTTTGTTTCAATTGCTTCCATATATACATAAATGTACTACCTTTGCAAGAGTAGAGACCGTCTGCTGTGCTGAAAGATTGTCGACTTGTTTTAATTGGCGTTAGTCCATAAAGTCGAGAGTTTTGAGCTAGAGGAAATAAACCCCGAAAGGGTGATCATTATTATAAAGAGTGTAACGCTGATGTTTGACTTTGTAGGCGGACTCTAATTGCAGTAGTAGTTTAACTTTTTAAATTAAAGGGCATAAAGATTATGCTTGCATTGCTGATTTATCATCGCAAAGACTAATGAATAGCCTTACATCTGAACGACATAAAAACGACATAGAAATAATGGCACCTGTCGGTTCTTACGAATCGTTAATGGCGGCAATAAAAACGGGTGCTAAATCCGTGTATTTTGGTGTCGAGAAGCTAAATATGCGAGCACGCTCGTCGGTAAATTTCACTTTGGACGACCTTAGACAAATTGTTGAAATTTGTAATCAACATAAGGTAAAATCATATCTTACTGCCAATACTATTATTTTCGACGACGAGCTGGAAGAGATAAAGAAAATACTGAGAGCGGCAAAGCAAGCAGGAGTAAGTGCTACAATTGCCTCTGACTTTGGTGTTATTCATTATGCTCGTTCTATAGGTCTAAATGTACATATCTCGACACAGGTAAATGTTACAAACATTGAGAGCCTTAAATTCTATGCTACTTTTGCAGATGTTGTGGTTCTTGCTCGTGAAATGAACCTTACGCAGGTTCGTAAGATTTACGAACAGATTCAGACCAAACAAATAAAAGGACCCTCAGGTAAGTTAGTACGTATTGAGATGTTTGTGCACGGTGCGCTATGCATGGCGGTATCAGGAAAATGCTACCTTAGCCTTCACGAAAAAAATCATTCTGCAAACAAAGGTAGTTGCCTGCAAATGTGCAGACGTAGTTACATTGTAAGCGACAAGGAAAATGGACAGGAACTGGAGATTGATAATGAGTATATCATGAGTCCTAAAGATTTGAAGACAATACACTTTCTGAATAAGCTAATTGATGCAGGAGTTTCGATTTTAAAAATTGAAGGTAGAGCCCGTTCACCAGAGTACGTAAAAACAGTGGTTTCGTGCTACAGCGAAGCAGTAGACTCTATATTTGACGACAGTTTTACCAAAATGAAAATATCTGATTGGGATACGCGATTGAAAAGAGTCTTCAATCGAGGATTTTGGGACGGATACTACTTAGGTCAGCAACTAGGCGAGTGGTCCAGCGAATATGGATCGCAAGCCACCACCACAAAAAAATATATTGCCAAAGGAACTAACTACTTCCCCAATATTGGCGTTGCCGAGTTCTTAATTGAAGCCGATAGCTTATCTGTGGACGATGAGATCATAATTACAGGTCCAACAACGGGAGTCATAGAAACAAAAGTAGAAGAAATACGAGTGAACTTAAAATCTGTACATATAGCAAATAAAGGCGAGCGTTGTTCAATTGCTGTTGCTCAGAAGGTCAGACGTTCGGATAAACTATATAAAATAATTCAGTCTAAAACTCCTATCAAGATATTGTAAATGAGTAATATATTAATAATAGAAAGCTCTTCTCCGGTATGCTCCGTTGCGATTGCAATGGAAGGACACATAAAGCATATCAAAGAAGATTTTGAACAAAATCACGCTTCCTTATCAGCCTTCTTTGTCGAAGAGTTATTGCAGGAAACAGGTTTGTCAATAAAAAATATTGATGCAATTGCCCTTAGCGAGGGGCCTGGCTCATACACTGGTCTGCGTATTGGCGCATCTTTGGCTAAAGGATTAGCATATGGAGGAGATATCCCGATTATCTGCATCAATACTCTTGAAGCAATGACAGAATACATAATTGCCAATAAGATTTTATTTCACCTACCGAACGATACTGATAATACTTTGTTGGTGCCTATGATTGATGCCCGACGAATGGAAGTCTATACTACATTTTACGATATAGAGTTGAATGTTATTAGACCAATGCACCCACTAATTCTTGATGAAAATACCTTTAGTCCCTTCTTATCAGACTCTATAATAGTGACGTTTGGCACGGGTGCGGAAAAATGCAGAGATTTATATAAAAACGATAGATATATCTTCATCGATGCTCAGAACATGCTGTCAGCCAGGTTTTTGTTGAACACAACAATCCGAAAATACAAAGATAAAGACTTTGTCGACACCGCCTATTTCGAACCTAACTACCTTAAGAATTTCATTGCAAGCATACCGAGAAATAAAGTTTTATAAATATTAATCCAAACGATTAATTCTCAGCATTAATTTAGCCAACGCATGCTCTACCATTAATATAAAGAGTCGATTGGCTTGGCAAATATAACAACTAAAAAATAAATTATAAACACATGAAAAAAATTATCCTTTCATTATTGTTACTGTTCACAGTAGCTGCGGCGTCTACAGCACAAAAATTAGAGCTACATTATGATTACTTATCACCGCGTAAATATTTTACATCGACACTTACTGATCTTGTTGTAGACAAACTAGGCAACACTTTTTATTTTATCGACTTAAACTACAACAACAACGAACAAGGGCATTCGATGAGTCTTGCATACCTCGAAATACAAAGAGAGTTTGCATTTACAAAGAAAGGTGTTGATGGATTAAAGTTCCACGTAGAGTATAACGATGGTTTTCTGATTAGCTCCTCTGCAAACCCAAAAGTTGGTGCAAATCTAGGCTACCCCTTAAACCGAGTGTGGTTGTTAGGGCTTGGCTATCCTATCAAAATAGGGAAGAATATCAGACTCGATTCCTATATTGGCTATAGAGCTTCGTCAGATTCTGACAACAAGGACGCAATGATATCAACAGCTTGGTTCAATACACTATTCAAAAATAAGCTGATATTCACTGGATTTGTAGATGTTTGGAGTAGAAACTTTGAAATCGAAGACAAGCGTAAGATAGTATTTTTGTCAGAGCCTCAATTATGGTATCAGATAACTCCTAAGTTTGCTGCTGGTTGTGAAGTCGAACTATCGTATAACTTTACAGGCGAAAATGGATTTAGAGCATATCCTACAGTAGGTCTGCGTTACGTTTTGAAATAAGAAAAAGAAATCTAAACACATAAAACAGCCATGGCGGTACACTTTAAGCTTGCCGACACACAGGCGAATGATTAACTCAGCAAAAGTCTCAGCTTACAGCCTATAGCTTACGGCTTACAGCTTATTGCAGAATTTTAAACACATGAAAGCTTTTATAGATAAATATTTTGGTATAAGTACTAGTGGTTCTAATTTCAGGACCGAAATTATAGCGGGTGTAACAACCTTTATGACAATGGCGTATATTCTTGCCGTCAATCCGCAAATTTTAGGTAGTACAGGGATGGATAAGGGTGGTGTTTTTGTTGCTACCGTTGCAGCAGCCGTTATAGGAACTCTGGTAATGGCCTTGCTTGCCAAATACCCATTTGCACTAGCCCCTGGCATGGGGCTAAATGCCTTTTTTGCATATTCGGTAGTTGTAGGGCTTGGCTATTCGTGGCAGATGGCTCTTACCGCCGTGTTCGTCGAAGGTATTATTTTCATGATTCTTTCGGCGTTTAAAGTACGCGAAGCTATATTTAATGCCATCCCTCAGGATATAAAATATGCAGTCACTGCTGGTATTGGACTTTTCATTACTTTTATTGGACTGAAAGGCGCAGGTCTTATAGCTAGCCATAGTGTTACCTTCGTAACTCTAGGCGATATGGGCTTAGCTCCTGCTATGCTGGCATTTATCGGAATCATGCTGACATCTATTCTACTGATAAAAAACGTGAAAGGAGCCTTACTACTAGGAATAGTGCTTACCTACGCTCTTGGCATAATTGCTCAACTGTCAGGATGGTATGATGTAAATCCAGAAATAGGCAACTTCTCGTTAATCCCTAAACTTGAGAATCTGTTTAAAATTCCCGATATCTCTACCGTCGCTTTTAAATTAGAGTTTCATAATATTTTCACAATAGATTTCTTGGTTGTAGTATTTGCCTTCTTATTTGTTGATTTGTTCGACACCATTGGAACTGTCATAGGTGTTGCTACAAAAGGTAATTACCTTGATAAAGATGGAAAATTTCCACGTATCAATAAGGTGCTATTTGCTGATGCTATTGCTACAACATTTGGTGCCTTGTTGGGAACTTCTACTACCACTACATACGTAGAAAGCTCAACGGGCGTGGTGGCAGGAGGTCGCACGGGGTTTACGTCTGTCGTGGTGGCAGTGCTATTTATTGTTGCTCTGTTTTTTGCTCCCATATTCTTAGCAGTTCCTTCTTTTGCTGTTGCCCCAGTTTTAGTCATAGTTGGGCTTATGATGATGGAAAGTGTTGTTAAAATAAACTTCACAAACTTCGAAGAAGCTGTACCAGCCTTTCTAACAATTGTCATGATGTCATTTGCTTATAGCATTGCCGAAGGAATAATATTTGGAGTTATAAGCTGGGTTGTGATAAAATTACTAATTGGCAAAACATCTCAAATATCCATAGTAATGCTGATTCTAGCTATATTGTTTACTGCAAAGATGCTTTTTAGTTCCGCAGGGATAAGTAGTTAATCCCAAATTATGAACTGAAACACCGCGTAGAAGGTGATATAACAACATCCTAGATTAATATTGAGCTTGCAATGAAAAGTGAAAGGGTGTCCAAAATACAATTTGGACACCCTTTTTTTGGTACGCCAAGTATGGGCGTAATCTCCTAGGTGTAAGTCCCTAGCGAGCCCTAATAGTAGGAATCGCCTAGCCAAGAGCAAGGGTGTCCATAGCGATGTGGAATCTGAAGGAAGCTGGCGGCAAAAGTCTGACCTGACGAACAGAAATCAGATAGAAGGCTGAGTGTGGGGGTAAATCTGCAAAACAAGATAAAGCCCAATAACTATTCGGGACCACACTTAGTAAATCTGGCGGGTATAAGGCGGAAAGATTACGTTCTTATCTGGGGAGGTCTCACAGACGTGCAGATATTTTTTTTAGAAGCATGGAGTAAAGCTAGCTGTGAGAAGTCAGCCGAGGACATAGTACCGATGAGAAAGTATGGGGAAGGTCCGAACCTTAACAAATCGAGAAGT
>JBKECH010000102.1:0-45723 GCA_047974415.1 Bacteroidales bacterium
AAGTTCTCCCAGGCTTCGATGGATTGCGCCGACTGGATGGCATACTCGTATTCTGCTTCGAGGTAGTTTTTGTTGTATCGTTTATTTAGCTTGCTTACTTTCTCTTGGAAGTCTCGGTATGGGCGTATGTGTCCCTGCTCATTGAGCAAATAACTACGCGCTTCGGCTAGTTGGGTGTGCGTTTTAAGCCCTGAAAATACGAAGCTATCCTGTTGGAGGTAGGCGGTCATTTCGGGTGAGATTTCGTGCGGAATGGCGCTATTGAATACCAATGAAGTTTCATCAACTAAAGCCCTGTACTCATCAACTTCGAGTAGATCGTTTGGAGAGTAAGAGCCACGTTCGTATAGTTTGTCGTAGGCACGAAGGCGGTTTCTTCAATTGAAAATTGATGGTTTGCTGATTTGTTTAGATGGTATTGTTCACCAACTGCTGCTTGGGCGGCGATGAAGAGTTGAAAACCGACGATGCTTATTTCCTCGGCTTGTCGGCCAAGGTAGGCGAATTGGTGGAGGTGAAAGAGGGGGAGTTAAAGGAGCTTTAGGCGGCACTAGCTTTGAAGATGATGCAGGGGGTTTGTTTAAAGCCTCTGCTCTCATTCGTTCAGTACTGCATATTGACCCCGATGATCTGAGTGATGAGGAGTGGCGTCATCAGGTTATCATGGCTGAATGGGCTACGAAGTACAATGCTGCGCAAGCTGGACGAATGTTAGGAGGCTAAGTAAGCAACGCAAACAATAATATTAGTCAGAAATAATGCCACAAGCGTAGCTCGTATCCAGGGGTATTGTGTGTAATATGGGTGAGGAGTTGTTCCTTCAGGAATAATGCCGGTGAAAATAAAACGAGCGAACCCACCAATAGCAAGGCCTACCATGGCTATGTAAGCCAATAGTTTTAATCCGTGTTTGATAGTTAAATACAGAAATGCGAAAATTAATATTAATTGAATAAAAATCATGGCATCGAGTTTTGAATATATATTAAGTATTAATGACCAAGTTTCGGCTAAGTTACACAAAATAGGTGTAAGTAGCATGGCAGGAGCTGAAAAATTGAATGCTTTGCGAGATAAAACTAAGATTTTGCAAACAGCGACTAATGATTTTGGTGGTTCTATCAGCACGCTTCGAGCAAAAATGGATTTGCTGCAGGCTGAGCGAGATTTGATAAATCCCTCTAATCTAAATGATATACGCAAGTATAACACGCATATTAAAACGTTAAGCAGGGAAATAACCAAGCTTGAGACAATTAATGGCAGTAGATTCAAACGAGCCCTGAAAGACGGATTTAATCAGCTACCTCCCTTTTTGACTAACCCAGCAGTGATGGTTGGTGCTGCAGTTGGTGGTTCTGCTAAAATGGCAATGAGCTGGGAGCAAGGCATGGCTAAGATTAATGCTACTGCTCAACTGCCCCAGGCTGAACTTGACGAGCTAAGCAAAAAGATAATGAAGACTGGGACAGATGTTGGGGTTGCTCTCGATGGAGTTCCGGATGCTTATGAGAAAATCATATCGCAAACAGGCGATGTGGCATTGTCTTCCGAAATATTAGACAGTGCCTTGCGTGGAGCAAAAGCAGGCTTTACTGATGTAGATACCGTGTCGGGAGCTCTAGCTCAAACCCTTTCGGCAGTAGGTAAAGAAAATACGAATGCACAGGAAGTAATAGATACACTTTTTGCAGCCAAGCGAGTTGGTGCTGGCGAGTAGATGCGACCTCATAAGAGACCTCAGATTTCTGGATGACAAAGAGGGTTGGATAGAGCTGAAGACTATCATTAGAATAAGCTCGGAACGATATATCAAGTCAACAAAATTAACCCAAAAGGAAGTAAGATATTACATCAGTTCATCAATAAGGGATGCCGCACTATTTCAACAAAACAGTGCGCCAACATTGGGCCATTGAGAATAATTTACATTGGGGTTTAGATGTCATCTTTGATGAAGATCGCAACCTCAAAAAGAAAGAAAATAGCGCCCAGAATTTCAATGTTGTCAACAAAATGGCACTAGCTCTGCTGGAGAGAGAGAGAGAGAGAGAGAGAGAGAGAGAGAGAGAACTCAACAAAAGCCTCAAAGCCAAGCAAAAGAGCAAAGGTAGCCCTTTCTGATAAATATAGAGAAAAATTGATTTGGGGTTAAGAGCGATTTAGCTGTACATTTGCCAATCATTTAAACACCATTTAAGCATGAAACAATTAAGCACATTACTAATATTACTAAGCATCAGTACGCTAGCCAGCGCACAAGTAACATACCGACAAGCCCCCAAAGGCAGGGAAGTGCTGAGCTACGACAGCCTTACGAATATGCCCGACCGCAAGATTGGCAGAATGGCGGGCTACGATATGTTGATACTAAGCAATCAGATGTTTTACAGCCAGCCCGACAGCCGTACAAACGCTGTGGACTACACCAACTACAAGCTAAAGGAGGACATCAAACAACAGACCTATACATTCAAGCGTGTATTTGCCAATGAGAAGAGACACGAAGTCTGGATAACATTTGCAAACGCTACGGATTCGGTGTTCTATCAAGTAACAGAAGGTAGTCTTGAAAACCCATCGTTCTTAACTTTGGCATTCTTCGAGAAACAAAAAGAGTGCATCGGCAAGATATTTACGCCCAACACACAAATTGAATACACAGAACTGAACAGTGGCGAAATCCGCAAGTATGACACCGACATTGCATTCACTTGCACCGAGCTCACTATTATGGAAGAAGAAGGTTATTTGATACCTAGCTACATCCTTAAAAGCCCCAAAGGCGATGAAATAGCTGTTCCTCTAAGAGACTTTGAGCGGAATAGCTCTAAGTATGTGGGGCGGTTTGTTATTGAGTAGCCTGAACGAAAAACATATGATAGCAATCGAGTAGGAGGAATGTGATTAACGGTATCAAAGTAGAGCTCTAAATATAAATCAACTGTAGTGGTATTTTCTGCTTTCTGCCTTGCATTAGGTAACATTCATTTACTTCTCGATTTGTTAAGGTTCGGACCTTCCCCATGCTTTCACATCGGTACTATGTCCTCGGCTGACTTCTTACAGCTAGCTTTACTCCATGCTTCTAAAAAAATATCTGCACGTCTGCGAGACCTCCCCAGATAAGAACGTAATCTTTCCGCCTTATACCCGCCAGATTTACTAAGTATGGTTCCGAATAGTTATTGGGCTTTATCTTGTTTGGCAGATTTACCCCCACACTCAGCCTTATATCTGATTTCTGTTCGTCAGGTCAGACTTTTGCCGCCAGCTTCCTTCAGCTTCCACATCGCTATGGACACCCTTGCTCTTGGCTAGGCGATCCCCACTATTAGGGCTCGCTAGGGACTTACACCCATGAGATTACGCCCATGCTGGGCTGGTACCATAAAAAAGGAGGCGAGAATAATTCTCGCCTCCTTTTTTATGGTACGCAACTTATAGAAATCTACAAGTTTAGAATCTGATCTATTGCTGCTTCAATTTGCTTGGCAGTTGCATTATCTGCGTCTATTACATATGTTTTCTGCAAGGCTTTTTTAGCCTCCTTACATTTCGATTTTCCTTTAGTCAATGCATCGGTGTACTGAGCATCTTCGGTAGTATATTTCCCTGCTGATGCGCCAGCAATTGCATCGTTCACTATTTTCTGACCTTCTTCAAAAATGGTATTTGCCTCAGAATTATAAGCACTTGCCAACTTACCAACCAACTTAGCATCTTTCGGATAGGCAGCTACACCTTCTTGCAGCACTTTCAAAGCCTCTTCGCTCTTGCCCTGCTTGTCAAGAACATCCGCTTTAACAAGAATGCAAGTCGATGTTTTATAGTTTTCGGCTATACACATATTAAAGTACTTCAGCGCCTTGTCGTTGTTTTTAACCTTATATGCACAAATGGCAGCAGCATATATCATTGTTTTATCAGTTTCCTTATCCCACGTTGCAATGGCTTGTTCGTAATTGCTCAAAGCCTCGTCATATTTTTTACTTCGATACGCATCATTACCAGCATTTTTCAACTCCGAAGGAGATTTTCCATCTTGAGCATAAACTGCAACAGTAAGGATAAACATAGATAAGATTAATCCAATTCTCTTCATAATAATTGTATTTTTAATTTAATGTATTTTTTCACCCCAAAGGAACAAAAAATGATTCTTCTATGCAAGGAAAACGCTATTAAATTGTTTTTATTGTCCATAATCTCAGAATATGATTAGCTTGCCTACTACGGCGTTCCAATGCATAACCTGGGATACTACACTGTGTAGAGGGCAAACACATAGGTTCACCCCTGCCCAAGCTCCCACCCATTTTTTTTCATTGTTTCTATCATGGAATAATCTGTCATGTCTATATTTACAGGAACAATGGAAGCATAGCCCTCGTCTATTAACTCAATGTCGGGCTCAGAAGATTTGCCCCAGGGAGAGTTGTTTCTGGACTCTCTGCTTTCAAAACGTCCTGTCAGCCAGTAGTATTCTGTAGCTTTAGGGTCGTATCGTTTGTCGAACTCCTCTACCCATTCGCCTTCGCCCTGTCTTCCTACTTTTACACCTCTAATTTTGCCCTTTGGAAAATTGATGTTTAGACACACATTCTTCGGTAAGCCTTTGTCCAAAAGACGTTCTACTATCCGTTCTATGTGGGGCATAGCGTGCGAGAAGTCTGCTGCGTGGCTATGCTCGCATAAAGAAAAACCTACGGAAGGGATACCATGAAGACAAGCTTCCATTGTAGCACCCATTGTCCCAGAGTATAAAACACTTACAGAGGTGTTATCACCATGGTTAATGCCTGCCACAACTAAATCTGGACGCCTGTCTAAAAGCTGGTTTAAAGCCAGTTTTACACAGTCGGCAGGAGTGCCGTCTACCTTGTAGAATTTAAGACAATTAGCGTCTTCCACCAAAGTCGCTCTCAGGGGGAAATCTGAAGTTATGGAGTGGGATTTACCCGACATTGGAGTTGCAGGAGCAACTACCACAATATCTCCAAACTTTTGGACACAGGCAATAAGACATTGAAGCCCCTTAGCAAAGTAGGCGTCGTCGTTTGACACTAGGATGAGGGGTCTATTATTTTTATACATCGACATATCTTTATTACTTAGAGTTCGTTTATAAAGTCCAATCTCTGCGTTATACTCACTTTGTGAATTAGTCATTTACACAAGTAAACTCCCAATTCATAAACTCCCAGCATACAGAACGACAAGTCTTGGTATTTAACTTTACAGTTCAGGCTCTTGATATCATGGACAAACACTACTTAATTCAATTCGGGCTTTAAGGGCGAACACATAGGTCATAGCCCCTACTATCTATTTTTCTGGCAAGGCATCGAAATCAATAATCGGTCTGGCCGACGATGTTGTTGTCCGACTAAATTTTGCTCCATACTCGATGTTCTTGTCAAAAAAACCGCAATTCTTAAGTACGAAATGCTTTTTATCTTTTGCTAGCCCCCCGTAATAGTCGTTACGTCGTTTTGCTCTGGCCGTAGCATCGTAGGTAAACTTTGCATCTTCCAGCTCAAACCAATTTCCATTATCATCTGCAATCCACTGATTTCCAAACATTACCTTTCTGGTTACATAACCTTGCGACGGGATGAAGTTTTCGAGAAAAGAATGCGGACGCGTATACCAAGTAACCTTCATAGGGCGAGAGAACGAGGCTATCAGCCGCCAGTTATTTTGCTTTGGATCGAAAAACCAAGATGTGTACACCGTGGCTCCTTTTCTGTTTTCGTCAGGATGTATGCGCGTAAGAAACTTATAGGTCTTACCTGCCTCCCACGAATAACGCAAGAAACTCTGTCCTCCAGAGCCTTCGCCACCAAAATCTTTTGCAATTACGTCTTTGCCCTTGCCTAACAGGTGCACTTTTGCTTCTTCGGGAATTTCGTTGGGATTGTCCGTTTTATGCGGGCTCCATACCGAGAACAATACTCTCCGCTCTGTCTCAGAGTTGATCTGAATACCACAATATCCTTCGCCAAAGCCATTTACCATAAAATATGAACCTATTACATCCTCTTTTTTTGGAACTGTAATCTCATTATAAAAATACTCTGCATTGCCTACCGATTCGGGAATCTGATATGCTAGATGAACCGAAGGTCCACGCCTGCCAAAATGAAAATCTTTTGCTTCGCGTACAAATATTAAAGACTCTTGTGCTGCTTCGCCATCTATTATAATATCCGAGATGTCGGCAAAAACATCCCCTTCGCGCGCGAGCCCTTTAAAATCCACACGTACATACTCATCTTTCAATACCTTTACAGTGCACACAGGTATAAGCTCCCACGACGAATTGTCTAGAACAAGAGTATGCTTTGACTTTCCATTTACACTAATTTCTATTTTAGAAGTGCCTTTCGGACTTCTTCCTTTTATGGACATAGAAAGATTTCCATTAGCGCCAACCTTAAACCATGCACTTATCAAGGCTTTTTCGTCGTCCCAGGCTGATATTCCATTTTTTGAAACATCTGTGTTTCCTGCTTTTCTGACTACATAGGCATTTCCTCCCAGAGGAATTTTTATGGGCTCACCTGCAAACAAAGTACCCACAAAAGACCCTAGCACTAATAATGATAGAATCATGTGTTTCATTTTTTTGATGTTTAGTATATTAGTATTAAAAAATCTTTGCAAAGATAGCATTTTTATTGCCTGTTGCTACTAAAAATGACAGAACTTACACACCCAAAACAAACACTCCATTATGTAAATCCAGAATATGCACCAGCTTACCTGCTATGGCGTTCCAATGTCTGATTCGGATTAAAATTCAAACTAAAACAACTAAAGTATTGCGTATTGTAATTTTATCAATTATCTTTGTTGGACATTGCAAACGTTGTTTAACATTGTTAATTTGTAAGACATATGGACAAAGCAGGAAATCAAACATTGTTGTTGGTGAAACCAACCGCAGTGCACAATAACTACATCGGCGGAATATTAAAAATAGTAAACGACACAGGCTTCAGAATTGGCGCAATAAAGCTTGTGAACCTAAAGAAATGGCAAGCCGAGCGTTTTTACAGAGTTCATGCAGAAAAACCTTTTTATGGCGAGCTAACAGACTTTATAGCCTCGGGGCCAGTACTAGCAACATTGCTTATAAAAGAAAATGCGGTGAAAGAACTGAGAGAGTTAATCGGCGCAACCAACCCGAAGGAAGCAAAAGAAGGCACAATTAGACAACGATATGGTCAATCGACTACTCACAATGCCGTACACGCATCAGACACAGACGAAAACGCAACCCACGAAGTAGATTTCTTTTTCTCTTTGGTCGAAAGATTCGAATAAACATAAATTAATAAAACCCGCCTATAAAGCTCAATATCCGCGTTAGCAATATCACTCGAGGGCACACATAGGCGAATTATTAACCCAGCAAAAGCCTATAGCCTAAAGCTTATTGCATAATTTTAAACAGATGAAAAGTATTTTTTTTCTCATGACAGCGCCAACTGCGCAAGAAGCACTAGTTAGCAAAGGTCTAATATCAGAATACTGGGAGCGTATTTCAGAATATTCAATAAATATAATGACAGCAGTCATTATGCTTATTCTGGGACTTATCCTCATTAGTATACTCGGAAAGATTATAAATAGGATTATAGATAAACGAATTAGTGACAAATCGGTCAAGGGTTTTGTTGCTTCCATTATCAACATCACTTTAAAAATAGTATTGGCAATAGTAATTATTGGTAAGCTCGGCATAGACACTTCCTCTTTCATCGCTTTTCTTGGAACTCTGGGCCTTGCAATTGGCATGGCTCTGTCTGGTGCTTTGCAGAATTTTGCTGGTGGAGTAATACTCCTTGTCTCCAAACCATTATCTATTGGCGACTTTGTAGAAATTGGCGATAAAAAAGGAAGTGTAGATATGATAACTATCCTAAACACCAAGCTCATAACTCCAGATAACAAAGTTATATACATGCCTAATAATGTGATTATATCTGGCGAAATAGTAAACTACACAAAACTAGCCACACGCCGAGTAGATATGTTTTTCAGCATTCCCTACGACGAAGATGTGAACAGGGCGAAGGCAGTAATCAAACAACAAATAGACTCAATCAGTCTTGTAATGGATGCTCCAGAACCATTTATTGGTCTTAACGAAATGGCAGACAGCGCAATTATATTGGCAGTGAGGATGTGGACAAAAACCGAAGACTACTGGACTGTATTTTTTGAGATGCAAGAAAAAGTTAAGAAAGCGTTCGATGAGAATAATATAAGCATCCCTTTCCCACAACAAGACGTACACATAATTTCAAAGATTTAGCAAGATCTGCTCCTGACATTGGACAGAACGATTTAGACATAATAACTTCATATAAAAATCAAAAGCTGATATGGAAAAAGTTCTACCTTTGCCGATTCAAAGCGTGGTGAAATTTTAAAAGTATATAGGTAGTTAGTGTTATGTCTCGTATTTTAGTGATTGACGATGAACAAAGTATAAGGAATGCTATGAAGGACATCCTCGAGTTTGAGGGTCATAGTGTTCTGTTGGCGGAAGATGGCATAAAAGGAATCGAGGTCGTAAATAAAAACGAGCTGGATATAATTTTTTGCGACATAAAAATGCCAAAGATAGATGGGCTCGAGACCTTAGACAGAATACTTCAAGGTAATCGCAATCGGCGCGTATTAATGATTTCAGGGCATGGCACCATAGACACAGCTGTCGAGGCAATAAAAAGAGGAGCTATTGATTTTATAGAGAAACCAATAGATTTAAACCGCCTGATGGAGGCAATAAAAGCAGCGAATGCCGACAATACTGTTGAGGAAGAAAAAGCAGACTTGGAAGACAACACTCGTACCATAAAGAAAGAACCTTATTTAGATTCTAGATATAAGATTATTGGCAATTCAAAAAAGTTGCAAGATGTGCTCAGTGTAGCCGACAAGGTAGCACCAACAGAAGCACGAGTTCTGATTACTGGCGACAATGGAACAGGAAAAGAGTTGCTAGCTCGAAGGATTCATGCACTTAGCAACAGACGAAACAAGCCATTTGTAGAACTGAATTGCGCAGCTATCCCTTCAGATTTGATTGAGAGTGAGCTATTTGGGCACGAGAAAGGAGCTTTCACTTCTGCGATAAAGCAACGAAAAGGAAAGTTCGAACAGGCAGATGGCGGTATTCTGTTTATGGATGAGATTGGAGACATGAGCCTATCGGCGCAGGCAAAAGTACTTAGAGCCCTCCAAGAGAATGAGGTATCGAGGGTTGGTAGTGATAAAAATATTAGGGTTGATGTTCGGATAATAGCGGCAACCAACAAGGACATTCCTACAGAAATAGAGGGGGGGCGTTTTCGAGAAGATTTATATCATCGTCTAAGCGTAATTCTCATAAGGATGCCTCGCCTAGCAGAGAGACTGGACGATATTCCAATCTTAACAGATTTTTTTATCGAAAGAGTTTCCAAGGAATTGGGTGTTGAGCCCAAAGGGGTTACACGCGAAGCTATCGAAGCTTTGCAGAAGAAAGCATGGAAAGGAAATATAAGAGAGTTCAGAAACGTTATTGAGCGTCTCATAATTCTTAGTGGTAATAAGATAGAAGAAAAGACTGTAAATAGTTTTGTAACAGATTTAAAATAGTAATAATAATAATTTAGTTTTAAAAATCATGAGAAAAATTCTCTTAGCAATTTTACCTTTATTGTTTTTGTCAATGGGGGTAGTGGCACAAGAAGGTGCTACAAACACAGGAACAAAAAGTGTAAGGAACTACAAACGTTCTGCCATCGAAGCAGACTTTGGCTTGTTGAGACCTAGCACTGGAGATGGATTAGACGACTTCTCACCTTTCAACGTAAATTTGGGCTATAGGTATAACTTCACTAAGACCATCGGTCTTAAAGTTGCTTACGAATATGGTTCGTTCGACCTTGTTCCAAACATGACTTATCACAATGTGTCATTATTAGTTCCAGTTAACTTGTCGTCTCTTACAAATTTAGACCACTACTGGAAAGGTATCAACTTTTTTGCAGAGATCGGTGGTGGGATTCAATCACAAAATCCTGACGGAGACAATTATGATAGTGATGCGCTTGGTGTAACTAGGTTGAACCTAAAAGCATCAATAAAACTATCAAATAGTTTTGCATTAAACCTTTCTATGATGAATTCATTCTTAGCTTATAAGGAGAATTACTCATTCTCTGGCGACAATGTGGTGCATGGCTCATCGTCTATTACAAACCTTAGAAACAGCATGTACAACTCATTGAACATCGGTCTGTCTTATTATTTCGGCAAGAAAGAAAAGCATATCGACTGGGCTCCTAGCGAGACTTATTTGTTAATCGAGGACTACTTCGCCGGTGCTAACAACAACGACAACGAGGCTCTTGTTGGACTAGGTGGACGTGTTTCTAAAAATGAAGGAGCAATATCAGACTATGCTGGCGACATTCAAGACTTGAAAAACACTATCAACGACCTTAAAGGTCAGCTTAACGAAATAGCTTCTAGACAAACTCCAGCTGCAGTTACACCTTCAAACAACTTCAACTATGTATCAACTCTAGTGGTTCCTTTCACTATGAACTCTGTTAATCCTACTGCAGAAGGTTTAGCAAGCATTGTTACTCTTTCTAACTACCTAAAAGACAACGAAGAGGCTAGCATATTGATTAAAGGACATGCCGATGTAACAGGTGCCGAAGGCTACAATCAAACTATCTCTGAAAAAAGAGCTCTAGTTGTAAAAGGTCTACTTGAAGAATTAGGTATCTCTGGAAGCAGGCTTGAGGCTAAGGGGTATGGCGAGAGCGACTCTCTAATAAACTCAAAAGGCACTACTGCTAACAACATCAATAGAAGGGTTGATTTTGAATTGAAGTAATAAGCAAAGAAAAAGCTAAATGCATAAAAAGAAACCTGTCCAAAATGGACAGGTTTTTTTATACATACATACTTTATTTTGAAACGTTAAAGCATTTACTTCATACCGAATGGCTAAATGCCTAACTTATAAAGTCTACTTAGAGTCCGTCTATAAAGTCCAATATCTGCGTTATGCTCACTTTGCGAATTAGTAATTACAAGTAGAGACACCCAACTTGTACGTCTCTACTCCCAATTCACAGACTCCCCAACATACATACCGGTAAGCCTTGATTTTAACTTCATAAGTTCAGAGAACAGGCACTAATTAATAACGGTAATGCTCGGACTTATATGGACCTTCTACCTTTACACCAATGTAGTCTGCCTGCTCCTTAGACAACTTAGTGAGCTTCACTCCTATTTGCTCTAGGTGCAGTCTTGCAACTTCTTCGTCAAGGTGCTTTGGCAACATATATACCCCCACTTCATAATCATTTCTCCAAAGCTCTATCTGCGCAAGAGTTTGATTAGAAAATGAGTTGCTCATAACAAAAGATGGATGCCCCGTGGCACAACCTAAGTTTACAAGACGTCCCTCGGCAAGTAAGAATATGGAATGCCCGTCAGCAAAAGTAAATTTATCTACTTGTGGTTTTATGTTGATCCTGGAAATAGAGCTATCGCCCATTAGTTCATACACTTGTATTTCGTTGTCGAAATGACCAATATTACAAACTATAGCTTGGTCTCTCATACTCTTCATATGGTCGAGTGTGATTATATCTTTATTACCAGTGGTGGTAACATAAATATTCCCTTCTGCTAGACTATTCTCAACAGTTTTAACCTCAAAGCCTTCCATTGCGGCTTGTAGTGCACATATTGGGTCTACCTCTGTTACTATCACCCTTGCACCATAACTACGTAGGGAGTGAGCACAACCTTTGCCAACATCTCCGTATCCACAAACAACGGCAACTTTACCTGCAATCATAACGTCAGTAGCCCTTTTTATTCCGTCTGCTAATGACTCGCGACAGCCATATAGGTTATCGAATTTAGACTTTGTTACAGAATCGTTTACGTTTATTGCAGGAAACAATAACTGTCCGCTTTCCATCATCTGGTACAGGCGATGCACCCCTGTTGTTGTCTCTTCGGATGCTCCTTTTATTTCTTTTACAGCCTTGTGCCAACGATTGTTGTCCTTGTTTAGGCATTTTTTCAGTGCCTTATACAGCTCAATTTCATCCTCAGCTGTTGTCGGCTCGTCGAGAATAGATGGATTATCTTCGGCTTGGTATCCTTTCAGTATCATTATTGTAGCATCTCCACCGTCGTCAACAATAAGGTTAGGACCCTTGCCAGCACCAAAATCTAGGGCTCTTTCTGTACACCACCAATATTCTTCCAATGTTTCGCCTTTCCAAGCAAAAACGGGAACTCCTGCATCTGCTATTGCAGCAGCAGCATGGTCTTGGGTAGAGAATATGTTGCAACTAGCCCACCTCACTTCTGCACCTAGGGCAACAAGAGTTTCTATCAACACTGCAGTTTGTACAGTCATATGAAGAGAGCCCATTACGCGTGCATTTTTCAGCGGTTTCTCTATGCTGTATTTATTTCTTATTGCCATCAATCCAGGCATTTCCCTTTCAGCTATTTCAATTTCTTTCCTTCCGAAGTCTGCTAAGGAAATGTCTGCGACTTTATAATCATTTTTGTTCATTGCACTTTGTTTTTTGTTTAGTCTCCATAATCGTCAAAAAAGATTTTTTCTATATCGCGACGTTCTTTTTTCGTTGGTCTGCCTGTTCCTCTCTCCCTATATGCAGATACACTTTTTTGCATATCTAATACTTCCAATTCCTCGGAAGGGGTTATATCTTCACAAAAGCTCGGCACTTCTTTTGCTCCCATTCGCTTTTCGGCAACGTCAAGCACTTTGAAAGAATAGGTGACAGGAGGTTTCTTTACTTGCACAATGTCGCCTGCTTGAAGGGTACGAGAAGGCTTTATCGCCAAGCCACCCAGCAATACTCGTCCTTTCTTAATCTGGTCGGTGGCAAGACTCCTTGTTTTGAAAATTCGTACCGCCCAGAGCCACTTGTCAACCCTGACTGTATTACTCATCTTTTTTATTGGTATTCACAATATTCATAGCCCGATCAACTCCTATATTTACAAAACTAGTTATTGCATCGGCAACATCGTTCAAAATAAATGGAAGAATCTCGCTTTCCTTTTCTGTCCACTTGCCCAATACATAATCTATTTGTTTACCCCTTGAGAAGTTATCGCCGATACCTACTCGCAAGCGAGCAAATTTATCATAACCAAGACATTCAATTATATTTGTAAGACCGTTGTGTCCTCCGTGTCCTCCTTTTGATTTTAGTCTGAGAGTTTCGAAGGGCAGTGCAAGGTCGTCTGTTATAATCAAAAGATTTTCTGGTTTTATTTTTTCTTCCTGCATCCAATATCTCACAGCTTTGCCACTAAGGTTCATAAAGGTATTGGGCTTGAGTAGTATCAGTTTTTTGCCTTTCAAGGATGTTTCAGCAACACCACCATAACGCAAGCCCTCAAAACTAGCATTGGATGCCTTTGCAAAGACATCCAATGCTCTAAACCCAATGTTGTGTCTAGTATCGTTATACTCGTTACCAATATTACCTAAACCTACAATGAGATACTTCATGTGTTTAAAATACTGCAATAAGCTGTAAGCCATAGGCTTTAGGCATATAGCCTACCGCATATAGCTTTTATGCTTTTGCTGGTTTGTAATCATCCTCCTGTGTGTAGTTTTAGGCTTATAGCCTAATGCATGAAGGTTTCATGTGTTTATATTTTGACTGTTGCCCAACAACTTAGAATCTGTATATACAATCCAATATCTGCGTTAATAATGCCACCCCTTCGGGGCTAGGGGCGAACCTATGTGTTCGCCCCTAGCTTGATATTTAATTTTCTAGCTCAGACTCCCGAGATTATGAAGTCTCTATTTGTCCTCGCTTTTGTTATCGCTTCCGCCGTCTTTCTTAGCTTCGGATGCAGCTGCTTTTGCAGCACGAGTAATAGCAATACTTACAACAGGGTTGGATGCTGGATTTAAAAATTCTACATTATCTAGCGATAGCTCACCAACTTTGTAGCTTTCTCCCAGCTCTAAGTTGTTGATATTGATTAACACATTATCTGGCAGGTTTTTAGGCAATGCCTTAACCTTTAATTTTCTCAGCTCCACTTTTAATCGACCTCCAGCACGCATTCCTTTTGCATAGCCTTCTACTTTGATTGGGACTGAGATTTTGATCGGAGTATCATCGTATACTTCAAGGAAATCCGCATGCATTAGCGAATCGTTTACAGGATGAAATTGCGTATCTTGCAACATTGACTTATATACTTTCCCCTCAACATTAAGGTTGATGATGTAGACGCTAGGAGTGTAGATAATGTCTTTAAAGTCCCTCTCTGGCACGCAAAAATGGATAGGCTCACTATTTCTACCATAAAGTACGCATGGTACTTTCCCTTCCGCTCTTAGAGCCTTTGTTTCTTTCTTGCCAACAGTGCTACGCACCGTTCCGTTAATTTCAAATGTTTTCATTAAAAATAATATTAATTATGGTACTTGGCTTTTCGAACTTTTCGAGTTGCCCCATGCATAATCAAAATGCCTGCAAATATAAGTCTTTAAAATCTAATTGTAAAATTATTACCTAAAAGAACATCGAGCTGATAGATTGATTATTATTTATTCTGTTTATTGTTTCTGCCAATGCAGGGGCAATCTGAAGAGATTTCACTTTGTCCGTTTCTTCAAAATTTAGGGAGTCTGTAAAATATACTTCCTCGAGCGCTGAGCTATGAATACGCTCGTATGCAGGACCCGAAAGTAGACCATGAGCAGCAAATGCTCTTACACTTTTTGCGCCTTTTTCTTTTAAAAGATTTGCAGCCATTGTTATTGTGCCTGCAGTATCTATAAGGTCATCCATTATTATTACATTCTTGTCTTTAACCTCTCCAATAACCGTCATATCGCTCACAACATTCGGGCGGTCTCTTTTTTTATGACACAACACCAAGCCCGCATCCAATAGGCTTGCGTAGGTATTGGCTCTTTTGCTTCCTCCAACATCGGGAGAGGCTATTATCAGGTCGTCTAAATTCATATTTTTGATAAAGGGAACAAATACACTAGATGCGAACAAATGGTCTACTGGAATATCGAAGAACCCTTGTATTTGATCGGCATGTAAGTCCATGGTAATGAGTCTATCAATTCCTGCTTTTTGGAGTAAATTCGCCATTAGCTTAGCGCCGATTGACACACGAGGCTTATCTTTTCTATCCTGTCGAGCATAGCCAAAATATGGCACTACTGCAATAACCTTGCTTGCCGAAGCCCTACGAGCAGCATCGACCATCAACAACAGCTCTAGAAGATTGTCGGCAGGAGGAGGAGTGGATTGCACTATATACACATGAGACCCTCTTATTGCTTCTTCATAGCAAGGCTCCATCTCGCCGTCGCTGAAAACCGGGCAAGATACTAGACCTGGCTTAACTCTTAACTCATCGCAAATACGTGCTCCCAAATCGGCCGAAGATTTACAACTAAAAATCTTAAAGTTTGATTTCTTACCCATAATATTCAATATTTTCTTTGTCGGATTTAATATTTTAACCTGTTTTTATTATTGACTCGATATAATTCAATATTTCTTCTCGTCCATCCTTTTTCAGAGACGAGGTTTGAAAGCATGGTGGAAGTTCCTCCCAGTCTTCAAGAAGCCTTTTTTTGTAATTTTCAATACTTGTTCGGAGTGCTGTTTTTTTCAACTTATCGGTTTTCGTAAAGACAATTGAAAAGGGTATCTGGCTCTCTCCTAGCCATTCAATAAATTCTAAATCTATGGGGAGTGGGTTGTGCCGGCAGTCTATCAACACAAAAAGATTATATAGATTTTGGCGAGTAAGTATGTATTTTTCAATGAAGAACTCCCATTTCTGACGTTCTTTCTTTGGTGCTTTTGCAAAACCATAACCTGGCAAATCTACCAAGTACCACGAGTTGTTATTAATTCCGAAATGATTTATCAGCTGGGTCTTACCTGGTCTGGAAGAAATCTTTGCCAAGTCGCTACGGCGAGTAAGCATGTTTATGAGCGATGATTTCCCAACGTTTGACCTCCCTATAAATGCAAACTCGGGGCGATCGGGAGTTGGACATTTCGAAACATCACTATTGCTTATCATGAAATTGGCGCTAACGATTTCCATTTTGCAAAAATAGATATTTATGCCCAATTGCCGAAATTATTAGACTTTAAAATTTACTGTTGAACAACAAACACACTATCTTATTTAGTGTCTGTCCATAATGTCGGGAGTCTGAACTATAAAGTTAAATATCAAGGCATGCCGTTCTGTATACTGGGAGTTTGTGAATTAGTCGTTTACTTGTGTAAACTCCTAATTCACAAAGTGAGCGTAACGCAAATATTGGACTTTATAGACGGGCTCTATTTTTATTTCGCTGGTATGTTTCGAAGTAAACCCCAATTCAAAAGAAACTTTAGCGCAGTCCCATACTTTCAATACAAAAGATTCACTAGTTTCTGTATCCTGCACTCCTATACTGCCAAAAGTTTTGTTTTATAAAGATTATGCTACTCACCACAGCATCCCAGTACATATTTTGGATAAATCATCGCATTATCTCGCTTACTTTTTTTGAGATAAAATTAGAATCCATATTTTAGAATTGTCAAAGGCTTTGACAATATGGATATTATTTTGTAATTTCACGCTCTAATCATATCAAAAATTGCAAGTAATGAAAAATTTTGAGTTTTACAATCCTGTGAAAATATTTTTTGGAAAAGATACTATCTCTAAACTGCAAGATGAAATATCAATAGATAAAAAAGTTTTAATCACATACGGTGGTGGTTCTGTTCTAAAAAATGGGATAATGGAACAAGTTCGAAAAGCCTTGAAAAACCATGCCTGCGTAGAATTTGGAGACATTGAACCCAACCCGAAGTACCACACACTGATGCGGGCTGTAGAAGTAGTTAAGACTGAAAACATAGACATAATCCTTGCTGTTGGAGGTGGCTCTGTGTTGGACGGCACTAAGTTTATTGCAGCAGCAACATATTACGATGGTGAATATGCATACGATATATGTCGAAAAGGCGCTCCAATAAAGCGTGCTGTGCCCATATGCGACGTTATGACCCTTGCAGCCACAGGCTCAGAAATGAATTCGGGAGCTGTAATTTCTAATGCCCAAACCAACGAAAAGTTCGCTTTTAACTCCCCATTGGTATTCCCCCAATTCTCTATTCTTGACCCTCAAGCTCTATTCTCCTTGCCTAAGGAGCAGATTGCCAATGGCATTGTAGACACATACGTCCATGTAATGGAGCAGTATCTGACCATTCCTGTAAACTCACCAATACAAGATAGATATTCAGAAAGTCTGTTACTCACACTAATTGAAGAAGCTGACATTTTAATGGCCGAGACTAAAGCTTCCTACGACTCATATGCCAATTTCATGTGGGCTGCAACTTGTGCTCTAAATGGCTACAACGCTGTTGGCGTATGCGTTGACTGGGCTACTCATCAGATAGGGCATGAAATTACTGCCATAACAGGACTTGCTCATGCGAGAACTCTGGCCATTGTATTACCAGGGATATTAAGAACCTACAAAAAATCGCGGCAAGAGAAATTGCTACAATACGCCAGAAGAATATGGAACATAAAGGTCGAGGATGCTAACAGTGCAATTGAGCAGGCAATAAGCAAAACTGAACAGTTTTTCAATTCCGTAGGAATCGAAACAAGCTTACACAAATGTGGTTTCGACAAGCATCTTGTAAGCGAAATAAAAGAGCGTTTCGAGGGTAGAAATCAGGAATTTATAGGAGCCTTGCAAGTAAGAACTGCTGACATAACGAAAATCTTTGAAAGCCAGATTTAGCAGTCAGCTTGTGCATCATCTATTATTCTTTTTGCATATAGCCCAAAACACGTAAAAATCACTTATGTAACGCTCAAAAAAAAGAAACTCTCTCTAATAATAAACTAGCAATAAACAATATGCTGGTTAAGTGCTGTCGAATTTATAAAAAAAGATGCAGACCCTAAAGCACGACGTTGGGAAGTTGTTATTCTTCTCGTCAGTGCGTACAGGTCTGCAGCTTATCGTCATATGCTATAATTATAGTCTGACCAGATGTAGGGTCTCGCCCACTTTCGTTTCAATTTCTATAATTCCATCTTTTTCTGCAATTCTGGACTTATCGCCATTTTGTAGTTCATAACCGGTGTCGAATGGGTTCTCTAGACGTAACAGTCCTCCTTTCTCGGCAGTGATATCAACAGAAATCACCTTACCATTTTCTTTATGAGCATCGACAATAAATGCACCCATGGCACGCAATCCTCCAAAGTCTATATTCTCCCAGCTTTTAGGCACTGCAGGGAATATTTTTATTGCGCTGGCATGACTTTGCATTAGCATTTCTTGCACTCCTGAAGCAAAAGCCATGTTGCCTTCGAGAGTGAAGGGTCGGTATGTAAATTTTGATTTACCAGTACCCGATTGGTCTCCATTTACATGAAAACCACTTCTAAGACAGAAGCTCGATGAGAAGTCGTGCAATGCTTTCGCTGCGCCCTCTCCGTCGAAGGCGCGAGCTTTGATGTTTCCTGCCCAGCTAAAAGAGTATCCCGTCCACCAATCGCTACCATATTTATCTAGTGTCGATATGCTTGCGTCGATGATTTTCGAATCTTTTTCGCCATTACTTTTATCTATCAGCCCCAATGGATGTATCGCCAAGAGATGCGAAAAATGACGATGCGATTTCTTGTACGGATGCCCAACAGCAATTGTCAGTCCTCCATTCTCATCATAGTCGTAGTCCGGTAATTGTTGTTCCAGAGTATGCCAATGTTTAGCTTCGTTGGTCAATTCTAGTTCTGTCGCTAATTCGGCCGTTGCACGGAATGCAAAGCGCACCAATGCTCGGTCAAAGTTTGTCATTTCGGTAAACCAAGCCTCCATTCGGTTATCATTAAACTCAGGCGAGGCACTAAGTGGCAGTGTGCGCACGCCATTCTTTAGCTGAGTAAACTGCTCTAAGTATGTTGCCACATCTTTAAGATATGGGAAGGCTCGATTCTTCAAAAAATCGCGATCTTGCGAGTACTTCCAATGTAGGTAAAAATGTTGCCCAAGCCATGCCGACACTGTCGTTCCCATGGCATACTGACACCATCCTCCCATAGGCATTCCTGTGAGAGTACATACTCCTGGCACATTAAGACCTTCAGTTCCAAAGAACTGTTTGGTGTATTCTTTGTTCGCTCCGCGCTGATTCCACAGTGTTTGCAGATATCCATAGCCCTCGTCCAGATGATTTCCAGCATAGAAGGGCCAGTAGCTAAGCTGAGTGTTCAGGTCGTGATGATAGTCGCCTTTCCATGGTGGCAATTTACCGTCATCGGCAGTCCATATAGATTGTAGCGAGATTGGATATGAATTTTTCCGGGCAATACTTCCCATTTTGTATAGTTCGTTGTAGTATTGTTTTTCGATTATCTTGTCGGGAATATTTATATAGGACTGACTATAGAAGTCTGTCCACCACTTACTATGGCTTGCGTATTGAGTCCCTATGCCTTGCTCCATTGCTTTGTCCACAATATCCGAAGCTTTCTCGCTTACCATAGACGAGGTGGCACTCCATACGCCCACTATCTGCGAACCCTGTTTCTCCCATTTCAATGCCACGGAATAGGAAAAATCACCCCACCCAGGCTGCGTATATACCAACTTATTATTTCCAATTTTGCCTACTGTTCCTTGCTCATAACCTAACTTGAACAAACTCTGCCTGCTGACGTTTTGCGTGTCTCCCTTCTTATTGCCATCGTTGTATGCTGGTGGCACCAACATAGGATTGAGGCTCGTATCTACGCCGTTAAGAATAAACCAGCCAAGAGGCTCTTGGGCGTGAACAAAGCATTGCATAGAGGCTCCTGATTTCCACCGAACTTCGCACACAGCTTGCTGTTGGTATAGACGAACACTATCCACCTCACCAAGACCTTGAATAGGAAGTTCCATACCTGCTCCAGGTATTTTCGAGGGACCAGGATATGCGTTGTAGGGGTAGTCAAAGCGTTTCTGCACAGGAGCATAATCGCCTTTCATTACCTGCTGATACAACCAGTCGAACGAAAAGCCTTCGCCACTTAATTCTTCAGACTGGCGCAGATCCCACAAGTCGCTTCGGTCGATTGAGATCCGCAGGTTGTCGCCCTTTTGCCAAACCAGCGAACCTATGGTGGCATTGCCGAGGGGCATAGCCTCGTCCCATGTGCTAGCTAAGTTACCAAAGGCTAGATCGTGTTCGTCTGCCTCTACGTGCAGAGCTGCGTACTTGCCATTATGACAAGAGGTAATGAGCCACATCAGGGCAAAAAAAATTGATAATTGTCTATTCATGATATAATAATTAATATAGTTACTACTTCAATCGGTATGCTTCCTCAACAACATGCTGGCTTTCCGTGTCAATATCAATATCGATGGTAACAAGAGCAAATTGCATAACAAGGCGACAAGCAATGTAAAAGACACCAAAACTCCCAATGCCGATGTCCCTCCGAAGCTGGACAAGCTAAAAATAAAAAAGCCAAAAAACAGTACCACAGCGGTATAAATCATGCTTACACCTGTTTCGCGCAGTGCCATTCTTATTGCAAGCAGGGTATTTCCTCCAGTAATCTTCATATCTTGTCTAAATTTCGACAAGAAATGTATTGAATTGTCAACCGATATGCCATAGGCAATACTAAAGACCAGAATAGTTGAAGCTTTGATGGGTATATCGAAAAAGCCCATAACGGCAGCCGTCATTAGCAAGGGGAAGATGTTGGTCAGTACAGATATTATAATCATCTTCGGCGACTTGAACATAGCGGCAATCAGTATTCCTATAATTATAATTGCCAAACCCAAACTAAGTACTAGATTTGATATTAAATATTTCATCCCGACAAAAAACATCACACTAGAACCAGTAATCATAACTTTGTATTGCTTGTCTGGAAACATCTCCGAAGTCTTCTCCTTCAGCTCATTGTAAAGTTTATCCATGGGTTCTACTCCTATATCTTTCACTCTTACCGAATATCTCAGTTTAGATTTTGTTGAGTCTATCAGCATATTCATCAATCCGCTTCCTCCAGTGCTAGATTCCACATTGGCAAGGTATGGGAGTATCATGTTTTTGTCATAGCTGTTTGGCAGCCCATAATACTTTGCCAACCCATTATAGTAGGCCTGTCGTGCCATTTTCACGGCATTGAGTATCGATAATGATTTCGCCATGTCTGGGTTTTCCTCAACGTATTTATCCAGTTTATCTAGCTTCTGCCACATCTTGAGGTCCATTCCTCCTCTAGCTTTCTCTGTTTCTACGATAATTTCCATAGGCATCAGTCCTACAAAATTCCTCTCGAAGAATTTCAAGTCTTGATATATAACATCATCTTCTTCAATATCGTCGACCATGTATCCTGTGGACTTCATCTTCGTCATGCCGACGGTAGCAATGATAAGCATTATTGCAGCAAGAGTAAACACGGTGCGTCTCCGATGCTTCAACACAGTAAACACTCTTTCTATAATCAGCTTTACCCCCTTATAATCAAGATGTTTCATATGTCGTTCTCTTGGCTCTTCCACATAGCTAAAGATCGTAGGGATAAGCACGAGCGACAATACAAACAAAGACAGAATACTAAGTGATGCTACTATTCCAAACTCAATAAGTATAGAGCTTTTGGTGATAATAAAGGTTGCAAACCCACATGCTGTGGTTAGGTTTGTTAGCAGTGTGGCTCTCCCAATCTTCGATATCACTCTATACAGTGCTTTTATTTTGTTTTGATGCTCTCGGTACTCATAATGAAACTTATTCAGCATGTATATTGAATTTGGCATGCCTATAACAATCAGCAATGGAGGAATCATTGCCGTTAGTAGGGTGATTTTGTATTGCAGAAGCCCCATCAGACCTAGAGACCAAAGCACACAAATCAGCACGATGATAATAGGATATATAACAGCTTTAAAAGAACGAAAAAACAGGTATAGAAATACTATGCACAGCAATAATGCAAAGGAGCTGAACAAGTAGGTTTCTTTTTTTATTTTCTCTGCCATCACCACTTTTATATAGGGCATGCCAGAATAGTGTAAAGTAGTTTTCTCCTGCTGTTCAAATGTATTAGCAAGCTCCATTATTTCAGCAATAACCCCTATTCTAGCATTGGATGTCATCACAGCGTTGTCCAACGTGATGGCAAGCATAAACACATTGTTCTCTTTATTATAGACAAAACCGTCGTATATGGGCAGGTTAAGAAAGATATTCTTGCAACTATCCAGCTCTTGTTGGCTTCGTATACTGTCAGGAAAGATACTCTTAATTTCAAATTTTCGTTCGCTTGTGTTCTTCCCCAGACTGTATGCATTGGCAATAGATAGAGCATTCTCTACACCTGCCACCTTGCTGATGTCTACAGATAGTTTTTTCCATGCTTTGAAGTGCTCAAGCCGAAAAAAGTCTTTATCTTCTATTCCTACCACCATCACACTGCCTTCCTCTCCGAACACCTCATGAAACTCTTCAAAATCCTGATAGGCAGCATCTTTCTTTGGCACAAGCGACTTACTCTCGTATGACATTTCTACGCGAGTAGCTAAGAATCCCATAACTATTGTGATTACTGAGATTATAATGATTATGAGCAGACGGTATCTAAGGATACTCGAAGGGATATTCCGCATAAGAGCTTGTTTTAATTAAATTGTTCTACGTGTGTACTCTAACTATTTTTCAGGGATGCCTCTTTGTCCAGAAACCATACGAGTTCGCCATTTGTTGGCAGAATATGGGCTGCTGGCAAGTTCTCGGCACATTCATTTTCGGTGAAAATATCGTCCACTCTTTCGCGCTTATCATTGCCCGTAACCAAAAACCATATATTTTTGGCGTGATTAATGATTTTTCCAGTCATCGTAACTCGTTCTTGTGCAGATATGGGATGATGCACGACCGTGCACAGCTCATCGCAGGAAAGCAGGTCAAGCCTATCTGGAAATATAGATGCTGTATGCCCATCATCGCCCATTCCTAGCAAAACAATATCGAAATGTGGGATTCCTTCTTTTTCTGGCATGTCGCTTTGCAAGTTACTTTCTAAATCTGCACATGCTTCGTTTGCTGACAACTCGCCCTTTATTCTATGTATATTTTGCGTGGGGATTTTTATTTTGCTGATAAGTAAATCGTTTACCTGCTTAAAGTTACTATCCTCGTCTGTTGGTGGTACAATTCTTTCATCGCCCCACCACAAATGAACTCTATTCCACTCTATGGACTTTGAATACTCATCACCCAAAAGACAAAACAGACGTTTGGGTGTAGACCCTCCCGACAGGGCAATGTGCAATGTATCATCGCAATGGTTTATCTGTGTCTTTATGCTCTCTGCCACATTTCTAATTAGCTCTTCTGTTTTATTGAATATCCTAACCACTCTCATGCTCTTGTTGTTTTTAAAGCTTATTTGCCGTAAAGGTAGTACATTTTCACGAATGAATAAAACTAAAGCTTGCTCGTCTTGCTACAGCGACTAATCGTATTTTGTATAAATGAAATCCGTCCATAAAGCCCAACCTCTGCGTGATGCTCTCTTTGCGTGTTAATCATTTACACAAGTAAACTCCCAATTCACAAACTCCCAGCACACAGAACGACAAGCCTTGATATTTAACTTCTTAGTTCAGACTCCTGACATTATGAAATGACACTAAACACCCAAAACAAAACATAAGTTTTTCATTTAATTAATTTGTTTTCGTTTTGTCAATTCATTGCTTTTAAGTAATTTTGCTTTGTTTTGAAGTAATAGTAATTAAATACACAATAGATACAAACATGATTATTACAGAAGTAATAGGAAGGGAAATCCTAGATTCAAGAGGCAACCCAACAGTAGAGGTTGAAGTACAGTTAGAATGTGGCGCAATAGGACGCGCAGCTGTTCCATCTGGAGCATCAACAGGCGAACATGAGGCACTAGAGCTTAGAGACGGTGATAAGAATCGTTATCTTGGTAAAGGAGTTTTAAAAGCCGTAGAGAATGTAAACGGCATTATAGCGGAGAATATCATCGGCATGGAGGCTGCTAACCAAGTAGAGATCGACAATACTCTTCTTGAACTAGACGGCACCAAGACAAAAAGTAAGCTTGGAGCGAATGCCATGCTCGGAGTATCTTTGGCAGTTGCCAAAGCGGCGGCAGACTGCTTAGGACTTCCTTTGTACAGATACATTGGGGGTGCAAATGCGAAACATCTTCCCGTGCCCATGATGAACATCATCAATGGAGGTTCACACTCTGATGCTCCTATTGCATTCCAAGAGTTTATGATACGCCCTGTTGGCGCTAAATCTTTTAGAGAAGGCTTGAGAATGGGAGCGGAAGTATTCCACTCTTTGAAAAAAGTACTTCACGACAGAAAGCTAAGCACTGCTGTTGGCGATGAAGGAGGCTTTGCACCAGCGCTAGATGGCACTGAAGATGCACTAGACAGCATTATCAAAGCAGTTAAAGTAGCAGGCTACAAGCCAGGACGTAAAGAAGACGGCGGCGAGGTTTCTATTGCTCTCGATTGTGCTTCGTCGGAATTTTTCAGCGACGGCACATACGATTATAGCAAATTTGAAGGAGCTGACGGAGCTAAGCTCAGTAGCAAAGAGCAAGTTGACTACCTAGCACAGTTGGTAGAGAAGTATCCTATAGACTCAATAGAGGACGGATGCGACGAAAACGACTGGGATGGCTGGGTGCTTCTTAATGAGAAAATAGGTAAAAAGTGCCAGTTAGTTGGTGATGACTTATTTGTTACAAATGTTGACTACCTCAAAAAAGGTATCGAGCTAAAAGCTGCTAACTCTATTCTTATAAAGGTTAACCAAATTGGAACTCTTACAGAGACTCTAAATGCCATAGAGATGGCTCACCGTGCAGGATACACATCAGTAACATCTCACCGCTCGGGCGAAACAGAAGATTCTACAATTGCCGACATAGCAGTGGCGACAAATAGCGGCCAGATTAAGACTGGCTCATTGAGTCGCTCTGACAGGATGGCAAAATACAATCAGCTCCTACGCATAGAAGAAGAACTAGGCGACTCGGCTATCTACGGATATGAAAAAGTAGTTGCCAAGTGCTGTAATAAATAATACGGAAAAAGTATTTTTGCTTAGTTAGAGCCTGTCTATAAAGTCCAACATTTGCGTTGTGCCAACCTTATTTATCAGTCGTTTACGCTATTTCATAAGGCTTGTCAATCGACTATTTAATCATTTCAGGCTATCAGAATTCTAAACAAATTAAGGCTTGTGGAAGGCAACTCTCCACAAGCCTTTTCAAATTTACAACCCTTCTAACAATTGAAACCGAAAGAACTAAGTGTCTAACAATAATGCATAAGTCTACGAATAAGAGAGTGGCTCTTTACTTTGGTTCATTCAATCCTGTACACATAGGACACCTTGCAATATCCAGTTACATAATAGACAAGAAACTTGCCGACGAACTATGGTTTGTGCTAACTCCGCTAAACCCTCTCAAAGAGCAAAAAAATCTATGGGACAACGGACTGCGACTTTCAATCCTAGAGCAATCAATAGATAATAAAGAGAAACTGTCAATAAACACTATTGAATTTGACCTACCAAAACCAAGCTATACGGTTAACACCTTGCGCGAACTAGAAAATAGGCACAAATCAATATCTTTCTCAATAATTATAGGATCTGACAACTGGGCACACTTTGACAAATGGAAAGATTATCAGCATATTATAAGCAGTTACAACATTCTTATTTACCCTCGCGCTAGTTATCATATAGATATTAAAACACTCCCTGACAACACACGCCTACTAGATGCTCCTATAATCAGCATATCATCTACCCAGATAAGAGAGATGCTAGATACAAAAGAAGAAAGAGTTCTTGACTTCCTGCACCCCAACACTCACAACTTGATTAGAGGGATGTTTTTAAACCCCTCCTCTAGTTAGAACCCGTCTATCTGCGTTATGCTCGCTTTGCGAATTAGCCATTTACACAAGTATATACGCCCAAGTTGGCGTCTATACTTTCAATTCACAAACTCCCAGTATACAGAACAACAAGCCTTGATATTTAACTTTCTAGTTCAGACTCCCGACATCATGGACAGACACTAGTTGACATTGCTAACTTAAGACTCTCTCTCCAATAAGGTATTTCTATAGAATAAGCACCTTTTATCTTGGTCTTATTTAAGACACTATAGCTTGGTCGCTTGGCCAATGTTGGAAAACATTCGGAAGTAACAGGCTTAACTTTACACGCCAAGCCAGACAGCTCCATTATTGCACAAGCAAAGTCATACCAGCTTGCTACACCCTCATTAGAGTAATGAAAAACACCTGAATAAAAATCCTCCGAAGCACTTATATGCAACAACGCATCGGCCAAATCATGCGCATAAGTTGGCGTGCCAATTTGATCGAACACCACGTTTATCTCATCCTTAGTTTTGCCAAGGTGTATCATCGTATTCAAGAAGTTATTATCCGACTCCGAATACAACCATGAAGTTCGAATAACAACAGAATCAACGCAAAGAATATCTCGGATATACTGCTCGCCATCAAGCTTGGAAGAACCATAAACAGATATCGGATTCGGGACATCAGATTCGGAATACGGCTGGCAAGACCTGCCATCGAACACATAATCGGTAGACACATGAAGCATCCTAATTTTGGAACTCTTACAGTAGTCTGCTAACACTTGCGAACCTCTCGCATTAACTGAATAAGCAAGTTCTGTATCTTCCTCTGCCTTATCGACAGCCGTATATGCAGCGCAATTTATGACATAGTCAAAATTTCGACCATCCATATAAGTTCGTACGCTGCCTTCGGAAGTTATATCCATACCGTCTATTCCAACGAATTCCACTGACAATGTATTGGCAAACTTACCACTGCCTACAATCTTTTCGATTGAATTTGCCAACTGTCCTCCTTTCCCGATAACAATAATATTTTTCACAATCAATCAATTTTTCACAAATATACAATTTTCAATCTTGACAACAGCTTTGACTTTGGAATATACATTAATATTTACTACTTTTGGCTGTCCGTAGAAAGCAAAAGATGTGACAGAAATCGTAGCTAAGAATACTAAAAAAAGGACATGGATAAAGATACTGCTAGCAATAACAATATTGTTAGTTGGACTTGTTTTTGCACTTGGCACATCGCCGGTACAAACCTTTATTGCACGTTTTTTCTCAAATGCCTTGTCAGAGAAATTAGGAACAAAAGTAGAAGTAAACAGTGTAAAAATAACATTCTTTGACAAGGTTGTCGTTGAAGGCTTTCTTATGGAAGACTTAAGTGGCGACACTTTGATATATTCTGACAGGCTTGAAGCAAATTTCAGAACAATCTCTCTAAATTCAAAACAGGCAAACGTAAAAAGTCTATATTTTCATAATCCAATTATCGGCATCTCAATAGACAGCCTAAACCAAGCTAACTACAAATTTCTTGAAGTTCTAACGTCCAAAGACAGTACAAACAATAATACATGGGATTTCAATGTCGATGCATTTACCCTAAACAATGGAGCATTCAGTTATAATCCACTTAAAAGTAATGACAAATTTCAATATTCCAATATTAACATAGGAATAAGCAACATACATATATCCAAAGATTCGGCAGTTTGCAAACTAGACAGTCTTTCTCTCAATGACGTCAACGGTTTTCAAATTAGGAATATCAGTGGTAGTATCTCGGCAAACTTGCCAAAGATTCGACTCGACAATCTATCACTGTCATCGGACCTTGCAACAGTGTCGAGCAATAGCATGAGCGTTGACCTCAGCAAAATCAACGAAACAGGAAATCTTGAAGACTTAATCCTAGATTGCAACATAAACAACTCTGATATAGATTTAAAAAACCTAGGACCACTAATACATGAAAAAGTAAACTCCAATCTAAAACTATCATTAAGAGGCAAAATAAACGGCTCTCTTAAAACCCTTAAAGGTAGCCACATAACCATTTCAACAGGCAAACAAACGGTCTTGGACTTTAACTTCCAGGCTCAAAATATTCTTAATTACAATCGCGCTCACCTAAACTTCGACATAAACAAATTCGATTTAAACCTACAAGATATCGAAGGGGTCGTATTACCCTCGTCAAGAAAAGCTTTAAAAATGCCAGAACAAATATTAAAAGGAGGTGTTTATAAGATCTCAGGCAAAGTGATTGGTCATATAAATAATTTCAATGCTAATGCCAACATAAAGTCTAAGTTTGGAAATATTGCTACCAAACTGCAAGTTGCTCCAGACAGCACAGGTGCAGCTTCATTCAACGGAAACGTAAAAACGTACAAGTTAAACATACACAAGCTCCTAGACAGCAAACTGGTCGACAAACTAACTTTCGAGGGAGAGTTAAATGGTACTTACAACTACGAAAGCAATATTATATCAACATACATCAATGGCACTATAGATTCTTTTTATATCAACAACTACTGCATATCGAGTGTAAACATCACTGGAAACCTAGACAAAAACAAGTATAAAGGCAAAATAGAGATAGACGATTCTAACCTTAAATTGGCTCTCAATGGAATAATTGATAGAAACGAAGACGAACAGCATTTCGACTTTAAACTAGATGTTGAAGAGGCCAACCTAGACAAGCTAAACTTAGTATCTGGGGAAATGCTAAAAAGCGCCGCATTTGAACTCGATGCAAAGATTCAAGGTAACGACGTATTTAATTATTTTGGAGAAATTAACATCGACAACGGCTACCTATCGTCAAACAACAACACCCTATTAATAAATGACATACAAATAAAAAGAACTAAAGGCTCATTGGATAATTTTGTGATAAGCTCGCCTTTTGTTGATTTATTCATGAATGGAACATTTAGATTTATTGATATCGTTCCCGTTTTTAATAAGTTCATAGAGCATCACTTGCCCAATTCATCTCTAGCCAAAAAGAGTAGCACTAAAGAGATGCCTGAAATAAATTTTGTGCTGGAAGCGCATTTTAAGAAACTTGATGATATTGCCCAATTCATAACTCCTAAATTGCATATATCTGATGACTTCATGTTAACATCATCCATGAGCTCGCACGACAAGAACCTTATCATAAACACCGTAATTCCAGAAGTCGCTTACGGCAAGACTTACTTCAATACACTATCCATAAATGGAGACATCAATGAAAATGATATTCTCAGTGAGATTACAGCCTCAAAGATATCATTTAACAATAAATATGACATTCTAAATTGCAAAGTCGATGCGAACATTTACAACAATAGCATAAACTACAGTCTATTATGGCAAAATGACGAACATAATAGAGGGAATGTAATAGCACGTACCGACTTCATAGAAACCAACGATTCGTTACACTCTCACACCCAAAGCGCAATTCCATCGTCAGACATATTTTTGCTAGGTAAGAAATGGCAATTGTCGGCAAAACAAATTGAGCAAGACAATGGCAAAATGCACATAGACGCTCTTAGTTTTATCAACACGGAGAACAGACACTCAATATTTTGCAAGGGCATAATATCAGACAAAGACGATGAAAAAATAGATTTGAACATCAACAACATTCAAGTTGATAATATCCTCAATATATTCAAGATAAACGCCCCATTAAACGCTGGAATAAACGGGAAATTATCAATATGGAGTGTTTTAAACTCCCCTAAAATAAGTTCGTCTATACATGCCCAGGAGATAAATTTTAGAGGTCAGAACATCGGCAACTTAAGCTTCAAGAATGATTGGGATTTTAAAACAAAAAACATTACTGCCGACATAAAAGTAAACAACAGCAACAAGCACATTATTGATTGCGATGCATCATTCAATCTAGGAACAGACAGCCTCAGATTCGATTCAAAAATAGACGGTTTCCCTCTGCAACTATTAGAGCTAGTATCTTCAAGTGTGTTTTCTAGAACCAAGGGCACTGCTTACGGAAATTTCAACATATCGGGCATAGTCCCAGACATTAAATACTCTGGAGCTCTCTTTGCCGACAAGGCAGAATTTACCATCGCTGCCACAGCTGTAGACTACCATTTTACCGATTCCATTCTCATGAATGGCAACAGGATAATCTTCAAAGACATAACTGCTTATGACAAGTATGGAGACTCTGCCAACGTAGACGGCTATATTGAGCACTCCAACTTCAATAAAATGAAGTATGACATAAATATCAGCACTCAGAGGATTTGCGCACTTAATTCTACGCCCACGCAAAACGAGATATTCTATGGAGATGCTTTTGCCGAAGGTCGCATAAAAATATCAGGCACTGGCAAGGACATTCTAATATCAGGTAATGCCACCACCAGTAAGGGAACAAAATTAAACATGGGATTGTTCCACAAAAGTGCGGAGGGAGCTCACTCCTTTATTCGATTTGTGGAGCATAACAACGACGATAAAACTAGTCATGAAAGCATCTTTAGTAAGCTGAATTACGTATCGGAGACTACAGGAGTAGGTCTCAATTTCAATATTACTGCAACACCAGAAGCCTCAATGAAGATATTCTATTTCAATTCTATGGATGATGAAATCGAAGCAAAGGGCAATGGGAATCTAAAAATAGAACTTAACAAATACGGAGACTACAACATGGCTGGTACATTCTCCATCACTGAGGGCTACTACAAATTCTCCTTAAAAGACTTGCTCACAAAAACCTTTAAAATAAAACAAGGAAGCACTATGCGCTGGTCAGGCTCACCCCAAGACGCAAATGTCGACATATCTGCAATTTATCAAATAAAAACATCTATATCTGATCTGGCTGGCGACAACGTAAGCACAGTAACGCGCCCATTAGTAGACTGTTACATCATACTAACAGGACAACTTACTGCTCCAAGTATAAATTTTGACATAAAATTCCCCACAGTAGATGCCGGAACTACAAGTATACTACAACAATACCTCAGCACCCCCGACGAATTAAACCGTCAGGCATTATCCCTATTACTCCTAGGACGATTCTACAGCAACACCATAGCGAGCAATAGTGCTGGCTCGGTATTTGTAAACAACACTGCCAGCGAACTAGTAACATCCTCCTTGAGTAGTATGCTATCCAACATAAACAAGAATGTTAACATCGGAGTGGTCTATCGCCCTAACGAAGGAGTTATTCAAGACGAGTTTGAAGTGAGCATGAGCACTGCTTTGTTGAACGATTATGTAACTATAAGTGGCAATGTAGGAAACACTAACAATGCCTACTATCTGTCGAATACAGACAACAACATCGTCGGAGAATTTGACGTGAGCGTAAAACTAACAAAAGATGGGAACTGGTTGCTAAAGGCGTTCAATCATGCCAATAACAATTTCTACGATGCTGCTCCTTATACACAAGGTGTAAGCCTAACCTTCAAACACGATTTTGACTTGTTAATAAGACGATATAGCAAGAAGTATAAAAACAAAAACAGGGAGAAGCCCAAAAACAAAGAGCTACATCAATAATCCCTGACACGACTTCAACATTTCTTGCACAATTATAGATATTATCTATAACACTTTTTTTCTGTATTTTCAAAAAACGAACTTATTTTTTACTAACTTTATGCTGGACAAAATATTTTTTCGTTAAGACATACCGATTATTGATTATGCTAAAAACTTATTAATTCATATACTATGTTTGATTTATCATTAATAAAGCAAGTTTACGAGAGCATTGAGCTTCGTAGCAAACTAATTCGCAACACTTTAGGAAAACCTCTAACACTAGCAGAGAAAATTCTTTACAATCACCTCTATACTTCCAGCGAATTAAAAGAGTTTTCGCGAGGCAATGACTATGTGAACTTCGCTCCCGACAGAGTCGCCATGCAGGACGCTACCGCACAGATGGCACTTTTACAGTTCATTAACGCCGGCAAAAGCAAAACAGCAGTACCATCGACAGTGCACTGTGACCATCTTATTCAAGCCGAGACAAATGGAATAAAAGACTTAAAAGTAGCCAAAAAAGACAACGAGGAAGTATATAACTTTCTAGAGTCAGTATCCAACAAATATAATATAGGATTTTGGAAACCTGGCGCAGGAATTATTCATCAAGTAGTACTAGAGAACTATGCTTTTCCTGGAGGCATGATGATAGGCACTGATTCTCACACTCCTAACGCTGGGGGCTTAGGTATGATTGCCATTGGCGTTGGCGGTGCTGATGCCGTAGATGTAATGGCAGGAATGCCTTGGGAATTGAAATTTCCAAAGCTACTTGGCGTGAAATTAACCGGTCGACTAAATGCATGGGCGTCACCAAAAGATATCATACTCACTTTGGCAGGCAAACTGACAGTTAAAGGTGGGACTGGTTTCATAATCGAATATTTCGGCGATGGCACAGAAAACATATCGTGCACAGGGAAAGCAACAATCTGCAATATGGGAGCTGAAGTTGGAGCCACAACATCCATTTTCCCCTACGACTCAAAGATGAGCGCCTACCTAAAAGCTACGGGAAGAGAAGAGGTAGCAAAACTAGCAGACTTACACACCGCCAACTTAAAGGCTGATAATGAAGCATATGCCTCCCCAGACAAATATTATGACAATATAATAGAAATAGACTTGTCTACACTTGAACCTCATGTGAATGGTCCATTCAGCCCCGACAAAGCATGGAAGATCTCCGAGTTTGCAAAGGCCGTAGACGACAATAACTACCCTGAAATTATGGAAGTTGGACTCATCGGCTCATGTACCAATTCTTCATATGAAGACATAACAAAAGCAGCAAGCATTGCCCGCCAAGCTTTAGAAAACGACATTAAAGCAAAGGCAAAATTCACCATCACACCTGGATCAGAACAAGTTAGGGAAACTATAGAAAGAGACAAGCTCCTAGACACATTCAAGGGCATAGGTGGAACAGTACTTGCCAACGCTTGTGGTCCTTGCATAGGACAGTGGAAACGTACTGGAGCAGAAAAACAAGAAAGAAACAGCATTGTTACAAGTTTCAATAGAAACTTTGCAAAACGAGCTGACGGCAACCCCAACACCTTCGCTTTTGTCGCCTCTCCCGAGATGGTAACAGCCTTTGTCATAGCTGGTTCATTAAGGTTCAATCCTCTTACCGACACATTGACAAATAGCAAGGGAGAACAAGTAAAATTGCAAGCTCCTATTGGTGATGAACTTCCACCAAATGGCTTCAGTTGCAAAGATTCTGGCTATCAGGCGCCAGCCAAAGACGGCAGCAAAGTACAAATAGTAGTAAAACCCGACTCTAAAAGGCTTCAACTGCTCACTCCATTTACTCCCTGGGACGGTAAGAATATCACGGGGGCAAGATTACTTATCAAGGCATTGGGCAAGTGTACCACCGATCATATATCTATGGCTGGACCATGGTTGAAATTTCGTGGACATCTAGACAACATCTCCAACAACTGCTTAATTGGAGCTGTAAATGCATTCAATGAAAAAACAAACCACGTAAAAAACCTTATCACAAACAACTACGACGAACTCCCAAAAGTACAAAGACAGTACAAGTCAAAAGGTCTGCCAACAATTGTGATAGGGGATCATAATTATGGAGAAGGCTCATCGCGCGAACACGCTGCAATGGAACCTCGCTTCCTCGGTATAAAAGCAATAATAGCCAAATCATTTGCTCGCATCCACGAGACAAACCTCAAAAAACAGGGAATGCTTGGGCTAACATTTACAGAGGAAACCGACTACGACAAGATACAAGAGGATGATTCTTTCGACTTCGTTGATTTAGTAGACTTTGCCCCAGACAAACAATTAACAATGAAAGTTACACACTCGGACGGGAATCAAGATACTATTATGCTAAACCACACTTACAATGTACAACAAATAGAATGGTATAAAGCTGGCTCGGCACTAAATTTAATCAGTAAACAATCAAAATAATACACAATATTATGGCAACAGTAGAAATAAAAAGTGGAAAAGTCATAACTCCAGACCACGTTAACATTCCATACATAGAGGGAGACGGCATTGGCAAGGACATTACACCAGTAATGATAAAAGTCGTAAACGCCGCTGTGAATAAAGTTTATGGTAACAAGAAGAAAGTTGAATGGATGGAGATACTTGCTGGTAAAAAGTCCTTTGAAAAAACTGGAGAATGGTTACCACAGAGCACGCTAGACGCAATTACTACCAATAAAGTATCTATAAAAGGTCCTTTAGAAACCCCTGTTGGCAAGGGCATTCGCTCGCTAAACGTACAACTTCGCCAGACGTTAGACCTTTATGTTTGCCAACGTCCAATACGCTGGTTTGAGGGAGTTCCAGCTCCAGTAAAAAGCCCCGAAAATGTAAACATGACAATCTTCCGCGAAAATACAGAGGATATATATGCAGGAATAGAGTTTGAGAAAGGCTCTGAAGAAGCAAAGAAATTCAGAGCCTTCCTCCAAGACGAGATGGGAGTCTCGAAAATACGCTTCCCTGAGACTTCTGGCTTTGGAGTAAAACCAGTTTCATCCGAAGGAACAGAACGCCTTGTAAGGGCAGCAATTGAATATGCTATAGAGCACAAACTTCCATCGGTAACACTTGTGCACAAAGGCAACATAATGAAATTTACAGAAGGTGGATTTAAGAAATGGGGTTACGAACTTGCAGAGCGAGAGTATGCCAACAAAACCTTTACTATGAGCTACTACAATAAACTCAGAAAAGAACAAGGAGCAGAGGCTGCCAACGAAACGCTGAGCAAGGCTAAATCTGCAGGGCTTGTTATCATAAAAGATGTTATTGCCGATGCATTTTTACAGGAAACACTACTCCACCCTGCCGAACACTCTGTTATTGCAACCTTAAACCTGAACGGCGATTATATTTCAGACCAATTGGCAGCAATGATTGGTGGTATTGGTATCAGCCCAGGAGCAAATATCAATTATAAAAAAGGATATGCTATCTTTGAGGCAACGCATGGAACAGCCCCCAGTATAGCAGGACAAAACAAAGCCAACCCAGGCTCTATCATACTCTCGGCAGTTATGATGCTAGAATATTTAGGATGGAAAGAAGCTGCTGACAAAATCATCGAAGGAATTGGCAAAACCTTCAAAGAACATACCGTAACCATCGACCTATATAGCCAAATGAATAAGGCGACACTACTATCAACACAAGAATTTGGAAATGCAATCATAAATAATATTAACAACTAAAATATTAATCATGGAATACATAAAACATAAGTACTATGAATCAGCAGTTGGAAAGATAAAAAAAATCCAAGAAATAAAAGCAACAAAGGGCAACAAGGTTGTAGCTGAAGTAACAATAAACCAGATACTAACAGGAATGAAAGGAGTTCCATCTCTACTCACCGAGACCTCTAAGTTAGATCCCAATGACGGCATAGAATTCAGAGGCTACTCAATTCCTCAGCTTCGCGAGAAACTACCAAAGAAAAACAACGAACCTCTGCCTGAAGGACTATTCTACCTTATGCTGATTGGAGAAATGCCCGACAACGACGACGTAAAAAACCTAAGTGCAGAATGGTCTGCAAAGGCATACGTTCCACAACACGTTTTTGACGTAATAGATGCTCTCCCAAAAACGGCACGTCCTATGACACAGTTCATCACCGCCATCATGGCACTTGCTCCGGAGTCTGGTTTTCAGAAGTCTTATAGAGCAGGGATACACAAGAAGTTCTATTGGGACTCTACCTACGATGACGCGATAAGCTTAATTGCACGATTGCCACGCATTGCCGCATATATATACAGACGTAACTATCACAATGATGAGCATATTGAACCTGACCCAAAACTAGACTGGGCAGGCAACTTGGCACACATGATGGGATACGACACCGAAGAAGTTCGCGAGTTGTTACGCCTATATATGACTATACATGCCGACCATGAAGGAGGCAACGTATCAGCACATGCCACACACCTTGTCGGCTCGGCACTTAGCAACGCATGCTATTCCTTTGGCGCTGGGATGGCTGGTTTGGCAGGTCCCCTACATGGCTATGCAAATCAGCAAGTTATTGCCTGGATTATAGAAATGACAGAGGAGCTAAGTACAAAAACTCCATCCAAACAACAGATTGAAGACTTTGTAAAAAACACATTGGATTCAGGTCGTGTTATTCCTGGTTATGGTCATGCTGTGCTCAGAGTTACCGACCCACGATTTATCGCGCAAAAGGCTTTTGCTGACAAGTTCATAAAAGACGACCCTATAGTAAATATTGTAAACACCCTATACGATGTTGTTCCGCCAATATTGGAAAAAACGGGAAAAATCAGTAATCCTTGGCCTAATGTAGATGCGTACTCTGGAGCACTGCTCAACCACTACGGTATAAAGGAACATAACTTCTACACTGTTTTATTTGGAGTTTCAAGGTCTTTGGGAGTATTGACCTCTCTTATAAACGACAGAATGCTAGGACTACCAATAGAACGCCCGAGCTCGTACACTCTCGACTGGTTTGAAAATATTTAAATTTCTGAAAGATAAACAGTATCAAAAGACATCAGACAGGAGGGGCGAGGTTAGCTCCTTTATGCTTCTCCTTCCTCTACTTTCGTTTCGTTGTCAAAAGCAATGCAATGCGCTCTTGTTTCACGGCTAGCATTTGTAATTGCCGAATCACTGATTGCATGCTTCTTAGGACAGTACTTCCTATTTTCTTCCGTCTGAGTTATGCTCACTTTGCGAATTAGTCATTAATCGAGTAGGAGGAATGGGATTAATTCCCATTCCGTCCTCTCACACCACCACGCATGCCGTTCGGCACGTGGCAGTTCCTTAATTTCGATACAACCCTCGTATATATCCTATTTTCGTCTTCTCCTGATTTACCTTGAGCAGCAAACGCTTCTCGATATACCCAATGTAAGTCTGCACTCCCTCATAGCTTCCACATGCCGTGCTTCTATTCTGAGGATAGCTACTATTTGATGGTGGTATTTTCTGCTTTCTGCCTTGCATTAGGTAACATTCATTTACTTCTCGATTTGTTAAGATTCGGACCTTCCCCATGCTTTCACATCGGTACTATGTCCTCGGCTGACTTCTCACAGCTAGCTTTACTCCATGCTTCTAGAAAAATATCCGCACGTCTGTGAGACCTCCCCAGATAGGAACGTAATCTTTCCGCCTTATACCTGCCAGATTTACTAAGTGTGGCTCCGAATAGTTATTGGGCTTTATCTTGTTTGGCAGATTTACCCCCACACTCAGCCTTATATCTGATTTCTGTTCGTCAGGTCAGACTTTTGCCGCCAGCTTCCTTCAGATTCCACATCGCTATGGACACCCTTGCTCTTGGCTAGGCGATTCCCACTATTAGGGCTCGCTAGGGACTTACACCCATGAGATTACGCCCATGCTGGGCGTACAAAACAAGTGGAGACGCCCAAGTTGGGCGTCTCTACTCTCAATTCACAAACTCCCAGTATACAAGAACGGCAAGCCTTGATCTTGAACTTTCTAGTTCAGACTCCCGACATTATGGACAGACACTAGTTATCACCGCAGGCAAATAGGAATTTGTCGAAACATCATTCAAGCCCCCTCATAGACAGCGATATTCGTTTTTTATCGGAGTCTATGGACAATACCCGGGCTTTGACGTGTTGGTTTACAGCAACAACTGTCATCGGGTCGGCAACGTATCTGTCTGCCAGTTGCGAAATATGCACAAGCCCGTTTTCCTTGATTCCTAAGTCTACAAATGCGCCAAACTGCGTAATGTTAGTAACAATACCATTAACTATCATCCCTTCCCTAAGGTCTGCTATGGAGTCTATACCATCAGTAAATTCCAATACATCGGCGGCGCGTCTTGGATCTCTTATTGGCTGTTTCAGAGCTTCGATAATATCTTTTGCAGTGTACTCTCCCACTCCGTCGGCAACAAGTTTACTCAGATTCACCTTGCTCAGTAGCTCCTCGTTGCCAATTATGCTTTCTACATTGCTGCCACATTGTGTCGCTATTTCCTTCACTACCGCATAAGATTCGGGATGTATTGTAGTGCTATCCAATATATTATCACCATCCACAACTCTCAAAAATCCTGCACACTGTTCATATTTTCTATCGCCAAGTCCTGGTATCTCTAGCAACTGCGTTCTATTTGAAAAACCGCCGTTTTCTTTGCGCCACTTTACGATATTCTCTGCCAGCGACTTGTTCAGCCCTGCCACACGTGCCAACAGATACTTGCTTGCCGTATTAAGATCAACGCCGACACGATTTACCACAAACTCCACGACATTATCTAGAGCCTCCTCAAGTTTTTTTGCATCCACATCGTGTTGGTATTGTCCTACCCCGATGGACTTTGGCTCTATCTTCACAAGTTCCGCAAGAGGATTCATCAGGCGTCTGCCAATAGACACAGCACCCCTTACCGTTACGTCGTACTTAGGAAACTCTTCTCGCCCTTCTTTCGATGCCGAGTACACCGATGCTCCATCTTCGTTTACCATATAAACACTTACACTACGGCTAAACTTCAGCTTCTTAATCAAAGCTTCAGTTTCTCTTCCTGCCGTTCCATTGCCGATGGCAATAGACTCAATCTTATAAGCATCAACTAGGGAATTAATCTTTTTCATAGAACTAGTTCGGTCATTCTGAGGCGAATGCGGATAAATAGTTTCATTATGCAGTAGCTCTCCACGTTCGTCGAGACAAACCACTTTACAGCCAGTTCTAAATCCAGGGTCTATTGACAGTACTCGCTTACTTCCCAAAGGTGGTGACAAGAGCAACTGTTCCAGATTTCTTGCAAACACCGATATTGCAGTTTCCTCTGCTTTTTGCTTCAACTCTGACATCAATTCATTGCCCAGCGAAGGTTTCAATAATCTTGTATAAGCATCGCTTGTCGCTTTGTGCACAACATCAGCAGTTTTCCCCGAGCTTCTAACGTACTTCCTATCTATTATCTCTATTGCTCGGCCTTTGTCAGGAGCCAGATTAAGTTTTAGCAAGCCTTCCTTTTCGCCTCTCAGCATAGCAAGAATTCTGTGCGAAGGTGATTTTTTAGATAGCTCCTCAAAGTCGAAATAGTTTTGGTATTTAACCGCCTCCTCTTCTTTGTCTTTCGCAACTTTCGATGAAATTAGAGCCTCTTTTTTGAAAAGTCCGCGCAAGCGATCTCTGACAAGAGCATCCTCATTCGCCCACTCAGCAATAATATCGCAAGCTCCGCCAATTGCTTCATCGACGGTATACACCTTTCCCGACACAAAACTTGATGCCGATGTTTCAAGGTAGGAAGTATTCTGCTTCATTATTATCTTCGCCAGTGGCTCAAGACCTTTCTCCCTAGCAATTGCAGCACGAGTTCTCTTTTTTGGTTTATAGGGCAGATAGATATCCTCTAGAATATTCTTGTCAAAACACAACTCAATACGTTCTTTTAATTCATCCGTAAGTAATTCTTGATTATTAATTGACTCCAGTATAGTTTTCTTCCTCTTCTCCAGCTCCTTATACAGACTATACTTAATGTCTATTTGTTCTATCTGCACTTCGTCCATTCCCGAAGTCAGCTCTTTGCGGTATCTAGCTATAAATGGGATAGTTGCCCCATCATCAAGCAGGTTAATAACATTCCCTGTTGCCTTTTCACTCAGATTTAATTCTCTTACAATAAACGATATTGCGGTGTTCATTCTTTTTGTTTGCATATAACAGCTATTTACTGATGTGATATAGCTGAGATTTATACTCAATATTATAGTAGCACAATGATACAACATTATGCTGAGACAGACAATTTGCTGTTCAAGATTATATATTAGAGAGCTATAATGAGTGTTCTAAGTTCGATAAAAAAAGCTCTTGGCAATCGAAACATAGACTGCTAGACAAAAGCTAATAATGTGTTTATTTTGAGGAGATTTTGACACATAATAGGTAAGCTTTAAAACACGCAATACCCAAACATATTAATCAGATCAAGTATACTGAACGTTGAAAAATAAAACCCCAAACTTTTGCTTATATCATAAATAATCATTTAATTTGCAGTCCTAAAAACAAGGAAAGAAATAAAATACAATAGAAATGTCACGAGTTTGTCAAGTAACAGGTAAAAAGGTCATGGTTGGAAACAATGTTTCGCATTCTAACAGAAAGACCAAAAGAAGATTCTACCCGAATCTATTTAAAAAGAAGTTTTATCTACCAGAAGAAGATAGATGGATAAGGCTGACAGTATCAGCAGCAGGGCTTAAAATCATCAACAAGAGAGGATTGAGCGCTGTTTTGAAAGAATCATTAGAAAAAGGATTAGTATCTAAAAAAGCATTGTAATCATGGCAAAAAAAGGAAATAGAGTTCAAGTAATTCTTGAATGCACAGAACATAAAGAAAGTGGTCAGCCTGGCACATCAAGGTACATCACCATGAAGAACAAAAAGAACACAACCGAGAGATTGGAACTAAAAAAGTACAATCCAATATTAAGAAAAATGACGGTTCACCGCGAAATAAAATAATAAGAAATGGCAAAGAAAACAGTAGCATCACTCCAAAAAGGAGAAGGAAAGGGATTCGCCAAAGTGATAAAAATGGTAAAATCAGAAAAGTCTGGTTCTTACTGTTTTCAAGAGAGTGTAATTCCAAACGAAGAAGTAAAAGACTTTTTCGCTAAGAAATAAAGCTTATCGGCGAGCAACAAATATAGAGATAATAAAAAAGCTCTTGGAACAAGCAAGATTCCAAGAGCTTTTTTATTATCTTTGAGCCACTTATAAAAAGAATTAGATATGGCAATTTTCGGAATGTTCTCGAAAAAAAAGAAAGACAGTCTTGACGAAGGGCTTTCAAAGACGAAGACTAGTGTATTAGACAAAATCGGCAGAGCCATTGCGGGCAAGTCAAAGGTCGACGACGAAGTTCTTGACAAGCTCGAAGAGGCGCTTATCACCTCGGATGTAGGGGTTAACACAACTCTAAAAATAATTGAACGTATTGAAGCGCGAGTTGCTCGCGACAAATATTTAGGGACCGCCGAACTAAATGGCATTTTACGCGAAGAGATAGCAGAGCTTTTGAAGGAGAACAATTCTGACGAAACAGAAAGCTTTGACATTATCCCTGGAGATTTTCCATATGTAATAATGGTCGTAGGTGTCAATGGAGTTGGTAAAACTACGACTATTGGCAAACTTGCCCACCAGTTCAAACAAGCTGGCAAGAAGGTATATTTAGGGGCTGCCGACACGTTTCGAGCAGCAGCAGTAGACCAGTTACAGATATGGGCAGACAGGGTTGATGTACCAATTGTCAAGCAAGACATGGGGGCCGACCCTGCATCAGTGGCTTTCGACACTCTCCAATCGGCAGTGAAAAATCATGCCGACGTAGTGCTGATAGATACGGCTGGCAGACTGCACAACAAGATAAACTTGATGAATGAGCTTTCAAAAATAAAAGCCGTAATGAAGAAGGTTGTCCCCAATGCGCCGCAAGAGGTTCTATTAGTACTCGACGGTTCTACGGGACAAAATGCTTTCGAGCAGGCTAAGCAATTTACCCAAGCCACTGATGTCACTGCAATGGCACTGACAAAACTCGACGGCACAGCCAAGGGTGGCGTGGTAATAGGAATCTCAGATCAGTTCAAGATTCCCGTTAAGTATATTGGCATTGGTGAGAAGATGGAAGACCTACAATTATTTAATAGGGAAGAGTTTGTAGATTCTTTGTTCTAACAATGATATGCAATAATTAGAACTCGTCTATAAAGTCAAATATCTGAGTCATGCTCACTTTGTGAATTAGCCATTTACACAAGCAAACTCCCAATTTATAAGCTCCCAGCATACAGAACGGCAAGCCTTGGCATTTAACTTTATAGTTCAGACTCTTGATATTATGAACAGTCACTAACCAACAATCCGTATTTAAGTACGCCCTTGTAATCTATTTTAATCATAAAAACCTCATTAAATATGGAGAATGGCATAACCAAACGCTTAGCATCCTTAGATGTTCTACGAGGGTTTGACTTATTTATGCTTGTATTTTTTCAACCCGTATTCCAAGCATTCTCTAGGGTCTTTGGTGCTGAAAGCTCAATACAAAGTATTGGCAGAACTATATTTAGCCATGTAGAATGGGAAGGATTTCAAGCATGGGACATGGTTATGCCATTATTCCTATTCATGACTGGAGCGTCCATCCCTTTTGCATTCTCAAAATTTAAAAAGAGCAAAGCAACGGGTGGACAGATGTTTCGCCGTATCATAAAACGGGTATTTATTCTTTGGGTATTTGGCGCCATCATTCAAGGCAACTTACTCGACTTAGACATTCGCACATTACATCTATATACGAATACATTGCAATCTATAGCTACGGGTTATTTCTTTGCTGCGATACTATATATGTATCTACCAATAAGAGGATTAATCATTGCTGCGATTGTCCTTCCAATAACATACACCATCGGAATGCAGATATATGGAAACTACCTTCCGTTCGAGAATATGGCAGAAGTAATAGATCGGACCATACTTGGTCATTTTGTAGACCTTGCATCAATAAGCGACAATGGCACAGTACTATTCTCTAAAACATATAATTACGCGTGGATATACCCCTCATTAAACTTTACAACAACCGTGCTGATGGGATTGCTGACTGGATATCTTTTGAAGTCTAAAGTTGAAGGAAAGAAAAAAGTGCTTTATTTGCTCATTACTGGAGGTGTATGTATAATTTTGGCCTATGCACTATCTCCGATAGAGCCCATAATCAAAAAGATCTGGACAAGCACAATGACACTATTGAGTGGAGGGTATTCTATTATCCTGATGGCTCTATTCTATTATATAATTGATATTCTCGGTAAAGGAAAATGGCTAGGCTGGCTGAAGTTCTACGGAATGAACTCAATTCTAGCATACATGCTATACAACACACTGAAAATAAACTCACTACTCACATACTGGCTACATGGTTTAGAACAGTTTGCAGGAGTCTTATACCCGACACTTATCACCTTAGCACATGTTACAGTTATTTTTTTCATCTTGCTCTACTGCTACAAGAAGATTATATTTTTGAAAGTCTAATCATCAAGAGCCAGAGTTTGGACGGATGCTGAGTTGGTCGTTTTTGCTACTTATATCTTCCAACCCCTATGTTTTTTGTGCTCCTATGCCAGAGTTGTTTAACCCGTCAATTTGCTTCTACTGGAATTTAGTGCTTATAGCTTTTCGAACTTCAAAGCAAGCCCCAAAGTTGGCAAATCTATTGCTTTCTGTTGGGATTCGGAATTTACATCAGTCTGCATTATATCCCTCTACAAGCTCTGTTGCGAGAGTTTAGTATTTGGTAAGTTTTCTTTTCTTGCAATTCAACATACACATATACAAAAAAACCTATCGAAGTCTCGATAGGTTTTTTTGTATGTAAGGTGATTCTTAAAATCTATAACCAACACCTGCCTGAATTGTTCTTAACTGAGCTCCTGGCTGAACGTTTGAAAGACCATATTTGTATCTGGCATCAATAAAAAAGTGCTTACAAATCTTGAATTCAGCACCACAAATAAGACCAAGGTCGAAATAATTACTATCATTACCTGTCACAGCAAGGTCTCTTCCATTAAAATCCGCCTTAGGCTCCATCATTAGACCTAGGGCTACACCTGCATGTAGGCTAAGCTTGTTCTCTACTAAGTAGAGTTTAAGAGACAATGGTAAATCAATCATAGGTGTTGAATACACAACCTCATCTTTTGAAACTGCGAGCTTAGAACCTGCACCTTCGTACAAAACTTCGCCTTGAAGAGACAAGGTACGCGTCATGTGCATTTCTAGCAAACCGCCACCATAGAAAGATACTTTGTTAGAAATATCTCCTCCTGCGTTCTCAACATCAAACTTAGACATATTTACTCCTGCTTTAAGTCCAAATTCAAATGTTTTGTCTTGAGCTACTACTGCTACTACTGTTGCTAGCACAATAACAGCCATCAAAAATAACTTTTTCATAATTTCCTTTTATATAAAATTTTGCTCAAAAATAGATAATTATAATAACATTCACAATTTTATTTTTGTCTTAAACATGGTCAATAACCTTATTATAATTCTATAATAAACCAAACTACACATTGCTCCTTGCTGATTATTACAAGTAAATCTTGTATATTTGGCTGTAATATTAATCTATGAATATGCAACATAAAATATTCCGTTTTAATCCTCTACAAGTAAACACGACTGTCCTTTGGAGTGGCAACAGAGCCATTATATTCGATCCAGCATGTAGCAACGACAACGAGCGTGCAGAATTAAAATCTTTTTTGACTGGCAATAATATATTACACATTGATATTTTATTGACCCATGCTCATTTCGATCACATCATGGGAGTAAATTATATCCTCTCGGAATACGGATACAAACTAAGAATGCACAAAGATGATTTATTTTTATTGGAGAGTTCGGTGTCAATGTCGGGAAGGTTTGGCATTCACATGCAGGAAGTAAAATCTCCCAATGAGTTTATTGACGAGAACAGTCAATTACATCTAGACAATGAATCAGTTAAGGCAATTCATGTACCTGGGCACTCGCCAGGTAGCCTGTGTTATTTTATTCCAAAAATAGATTTGCTAATTGCTGGAGATGTGCTATTTAAAGGTAGTATTGGAAGGACAGACTTGCCTGGAGGGAATATGAATCTACTCGTCGGTGGCATAAAGAATAAATTATTTACTCTTACCGAGAACGTAGAAGTTATTTGTGGGCATGGTCCATCAACAACAATAGGTGATGAACTAAGGAACAACCCTTTTACTCAATAGTCTAATTGAACTAGAGATAATAATTCTTCTAAATTTAAATAAAGTCCGTCTAATAAAGTAAAATACCTGCGTTATGTTCATTTTGCGAATTAGTCAATCAAAGGAGCAAACTCCTATGACGTTAGAATTTAAGAAGACTTCACTTTCCACCTTGTGCTCTCGAGATTATATGCAACTGGGGTAAAAAAAACAGCGGAGATGTGTCCGGAACAAGACTCGAACTTGCACAGCCTAACGGCCACTAGCCCCTCAAGCTAGCGTGTCTACCAATTTCACCACCCGGACCTAAATGAGTTGCAAAGATAGTTATTTGGAATGAATATTCCTAACTGAAGTTGTTTAAAGTAAATTTTCCAATGCTGTTATCAGAAAATGTTCATATTGATGATTTATAGTCATAAAGCAACGGTTATCAATATTAATCTGTCAAAAAGAAAGAATGATACAGTTTTATCAATTCTTGATATTTGCGTACCATTATTTCAAAAAAACTATGTTAGACAAAAGTATTATAAAAAAGAGAGTGCCGAGTACATTGCTATGCGAGATTTGGCATTATCCCAATTAAAGAGTGGGAAGAGTTTGACAAGCGAAGGAGGCGTTTTTTCTCCTATTATCAAAGAGTTTTTAGAGAGCGCTTTATCGGCAGAAATGGAAGTTCATTTAGATGCTGAAGAACGTAAGGCTGGGAATAAGCGTAACGGCAAGGGTGTTAA
>JBKECH010000064.1:0-3079 GCA_047974415.1 Bacteroidales bacterium
CGTTTTTGCCAATAACTATCATCTGCGAGAAGATTCACTTATATTCTCTGCCCGAATGAATGACAAGCGATTGGAAACCGTTGAGTTCTCGCTATCTCGAATGGAGGTAGTTCAAAGCAGAGGTTTATGCAACCAAAACACGGAATACCACGAACAAATAATCGCTTTGGTCAATCAAAACAAACACCTCATCAGAGAGCGACTAACAGCATAAACACAAAACTCAATGCGGGCGGTGAAAAATCCGCCCGACTACTTTCTTCATGAGGCTTGATGTGTGCCGAAAAGAAAGTAGGCAAAGAACCGAATTGACCTTCAATATTGGTTATTATATTGAAAGCACTAACGACGTTCAGTATAGATAAAAAGTGAAATAGGTTCTGCTCTCATTATTTTTTTATTAACTATTTAGAAAGTTTCTGAAAAACATACGGATTATTTTTTAAATTTGAGGAACAACACAAAGCATTTGGTTTATGGCATCTATGACTTTTTAGCCTAATAAACTTTCCTTGAAGCTCTATATAGCAATACTTATGAAAATGACTTCTGACCATCTACTACGCACACACTTCATTCAAAAACAATTCAATAAAGGCGATATGCTCATCCAAGAAGGGAAAAAGGAGCACTATATTTACTACATTCAAAGTGGTATTGTGCGATTTGTCTCCGATATCTACCAAGACAAGGAGCATACATTTGATTTCGGATTGGCAGGCGAATTTGTCAACTCCTATAATTCATATAAGAACAAATGCCCTTCAGAATTTAGTATTCAAGCCATCACCCCAGTGCAGGCTTTTCGTATTGATCGAGACACTATCCGCTTAGTTCTGCTTGAAAATCCTAAGAATGCAATGCTTGTAATCGAAGTACTTGAGGAGTTGCTGATCAAGAAAACTACTAGAGAGATGACTCTTATAAAGTATTCTCCCCTAGAAATATATCAAAATCTACTTAACAAAGAACCCCATTTAATTCAACAAATTCCACTTTCTTATATTGCTTCGTTTATTGGCATTACACCTCAAGCTCTTAGTAAAATTAGACGACATATTTTTTAACTTGGATTAAAAAATATAAGTTTCCTCAGTCATATCTTTGCCAAAATAAAAAACACACTAAGATATGATTAACACATCAAAACTAAGTCTAAAGGATTTTGAAAACAGAACCAAAGAAAATATTCACGAACGAGCGGGTCGTTTCTATGATTATTACCTACAAAACAAAGAACAACAGCATTCAAACTATCGTATCAAAATGTGGCAGTGGTGCCGAAATTCCATTGATTGACCCTTATTCTTCAGAAGAGCGAAAATGCATCAGCTTTTCCCATAATGATTCGGGATGAAGAAAAAACAAAAAATATTGGGCGTTTTTTATTTCAAAACGGAATATATGCCAATCCAATCTTGTATCCCGCAGTATCGAGGAAACAAACACGAATACGCATGAGCCTACTTGCTACTCACACTCATGAGATGCTAGACAAAGCTTTAAATATTTTGGAATATGCATTGCGGAAGTGAGTTTTATAGACTTTCCCATGTTTTACACACCATATAATTTGCGAAATGTATGATTTTAGGTTTTTTTTATGTTTATTCTAAGTGAAAATGCTTCTTCAAGAGGACATAACTAAATTAATCACTTAACCAATGCTCTACAAATTATTTTTCATTATGCTAATTCCTCTTACAACATCGGCTCAGATGAAAGAAATCATGCGCTATGGTGTGCTCGCGCCAAGCAGTCATAATGCTCAAATGTGGCGAGTAACACAGCTTGATAATTCTTCTTTTGAAGTTTCGTTGGAAGCAGAAAGGCTACTTCCTGAGGTTGACCCTCAAAGCCGAGAAGCTTGGATTTCAATAGGGGCTTTTGTGGAGAACTGCGTGTTGGCAGCTGACGATTTAGGATTTCAGGCTGAGGTACTGTTCCAAAATCAAGCGGTAAAGGTTTGCCTACATCAGAACACAGGTACAGAAATCACCAACAAAAATCGACAGTTGATTGAAAAACGGCAGACCATTCGCACACCATTTCTTTCGAAGCCTATTGCCGACAGCATTATTACTGAACTTTGTAGTTCTCCGCAGGTACAATATCACTCACTTCATTCCCTACAAGGAGAATCTATACAAAAACTATCACTTACAGCCTATGAACAACAAGCGTACAATACAGCTAAAACTGAGGAATTAGGCAAATGGATGAGCTTTTCAGCCAAAGAAGAACACGAGAAGAAGTTGGGACTCACTCCCCCAATGATGGGTATGTCGAGGGTAGAGCATATATTTTTCAATCTATTTCTCAACAAGCGTTCGGTGAGCAAGAAGTCGTTTGCCAAAGCTTCAGTAAGCAAAGCGAAGAAGCAGCTAGAAGCCTGTTCGGGCTATTTACTTATCACTTCACCACAAGGAGATTGGGAAAGTTGGTTTAATTCAGGAAGACTTTTAGAACGTGTGTGGCTGAAAGGCACAGCCTATGAGCTGGCGGTTCATCCGATGAGTCAAGTGCTCGAAGAGACTAGGTACTATACGTTATTAAAATCAGAGTTAAATATTTCGAGTGAGATTCAGATGATTCTCCGAGTGGGGAAAGTAAAGGTACTCCCTGAGAGAAAGAAACAACGATTAGAAGCTGGACCGTAATAAGCTAAAAATTCCAAAGACCTCACAGCCTTTGGAATTTTCCCACTCACTCACATTCTTTTCTTTTTTTTGGGGGCGTCCCTCGCCAACGCCTTTAGCCAACGCCTCGCTTCGGGTCGGTCTTCGGCGGCTCGCTCTTTCCTTTTTGGTCGTACCTCCCTCAAAGAAAAGGAGCTCAAACAACCGCCTACGCCCTCGCCCGCTAACGCCATAAATATCGCTCATCAGTCGCTTGAAACACGCTCCCAAGTCGCATAGCGACGACATATTATTAGCCCCACAATTTATTGTGCGGGTCAATCAAAGGGTATCAACACAAAGTGCCGTGAGGTACGACACTATATATAATGTATCGTACCTAACGGCACTCATAAAACCAACCTCCATCCAATCCCACGGTTAAAACCGTGCGCTAATAA
>JBKECH010000093.1:0-2619 GCA_047974415.1 Bacteroidales bacterium
GGGGTCTATTTCAAAGCCGTAGTAAACTTCTGCATCAGAGGTGTTTGTATTGCTGAATCCGATAAAGATACTTCCTTTAGCTTCGTTGGTAATTTTTGATAGTGCCAGCTCTATGCTACCATAATCACCTACTAAAGAGGTGGTGGTGGATGCTAGAGAATTTATTTCCTCTCCTGCGGAGTTTTTAAGTGTTAGGGTAGGATATATGTCTTCGGTATCATCAAGAACTAGAGAATCTCCAACTTGCCACTCTGTGCGTTTGAAACCTTGATTGCTTACAGAGTTCAGCACTTGCCAAGTTCTGCCGATGGTGTGCATGCCTGCAATACCTTTGCTGTCGCTTGTGTTGACTTTCAGACTACCGTTGTCGTCGCCAATCATTAAATACTCTCCATCAGAAAACCCTCCATAAGAACCATTTGATGGGAAGACAGAAGAATCTACCATGTTGATATGGAAACTAACCAAGCGGTTCATATCTCGATTGTTCCAACTGCGGTTGTCACTAGTGCTGTTATATCCAGTTTCAGCTTGTCCCTCGATACCTTCAATGTTGTTATAGTTGTAGTTTTCGTAGGATGATACAGCATCCTTCTGGTATAAGTCGCTGATGTCCTCTCGACCTAAGTACACGATGCGCTTGTTGTATGTTTTGTTAGCCACAATATCCCACATTAGTTCGTTGTTGGGACTTAGGTAACTGCACTCCAAAGGAATGGCATACTTACGTGCCATGTAGCTTTCTATTCGTAAGCGTTCTGTGGGTCGGAGCAGACGGTCGTAAACGATAAATTCGGGAATGAAGTACCATATTTTAGTTGCTCCCGTTCTTGCTCTGTTGATATAAACACGAGTTGTTTCGTCTTCTCCCCAGATACCATAATTTGGAGCAACAGCTTTATAATGAGAAAGTATTTTTGTTGTATTATATCTGCTACTTTGGTCTGCGCTATATTCTGCACTTCTGTACCAAAGGTCGCTACCAACGGTGTCGCCATAGTCCAAGCGGACAGCACCACCGGGAGTGTAAAGTTTGTCGGTAGTTACATTGAAGCTCTCGCCACTACCTGTACTGATAACATCGTAGAGAAGAAACTCGTATGGTTGTTCAATATTATATTGATAAGGATTAAATAACCCGAAAGTAGTAAGTTGACGACCTGCACTAAAAGGCAAATCGAAAAACACATCATCACGATAAAACAATAGCGACTTATGGAAGTTGTGTTCTTTGTCGTCCCATTGAAATTCTAAGTTCTCACCTTGATTGAGCATTAAGTTATGCCCACTTTTATCCACCCAATGACTGTAATTGTGTCCGGCTTGCAAAGCCTCTGTGTTGAACCACGCTTTAACTCCCTGAACTCCGCCGGGACTGAGTTCTTGGGATTGCGCACTATCTATGGATGTGCATATCACACTTATCCATAGCACTAAAAAGATGTAAAGTTTATTCATATTATTTGATTTTATTGTTTTATAGATCTAGTAGAGTTTTGTAACTATCCAGCCAAAATCAATGCTGATTTTCAATCCATTACACGACATTAATGGTAATAACATAGCGAAAACGAATGTTTCCCGATAAGTTCAATTACTCCATGCTTTGTAATACGCTTAATACCAAGACTAAACGACTTAGCGATTCGCTGAATAGTTACAAAGTTTTAGTCTTAAACAGTGGAAATTTTGTTTAAGACAAAAGTTAAATACGATTACGTGCTTTGTGTGGCAATGTGAAACCAATGCTATTTTCGCAAAGCCTTTTATTCTTATCCATAATCATCAGTACCATACATTTAATTAATAAATAAGTCCTCCGGTACAATTAAACTAAGCTCTACCCCTATAAATACTGTGAGTGGTTTTAATTACGTTTTCAATAATATTCTGTAAAGTTAAGGTGCGAGGGTTCACATTCCAAATAAAAATGAAAGTTTTTCACATAGTTATCAATATCTGCCTCATAATCAAGGCAATATTTTTCATTTAAAAAGAGATATGAAAGTTTTTTTTTATTTGCTTAAAATACCCCTCTATCCCAGTGTTTACCTTGCTAGTATAGCAATTACCCGGAAAATAAGTCTTTTTGGAACTGTATTTCCATCTGTTGGACTTACTTAAGCTTTCTTGCTCCCTCTTTCACCTGATTGCATACATAATCTAGTGTGAGATAAGTGGTACAGGCAGAACCTGATTTTTTCTGACAATTTGGAAAATGCAATAGCTCCTTTCACTCGGGTTCGTTTGATAAGCTCTACGAGCAAGTAACAGATCAAGGCATCATAAATCTGGGACTTGACAGCATTTTGACTTGGCCCCCAAAAGGTTTGAACCTGAAGATTTTGCTTAATAGCCTTGAAAAACAGCTCAATATCCCCGCGTTTCTTGCATCCTCGACAATAATAGTGTCTTTGGCAAAAACTAAATGCTCTACACCGTGCCTGTCATGTACTTTAGCTTCGCTAATATTAAGCACTTCGGGAATCATCAGGGCATCATCCCAGACAGTATGTAATTTGATGCCACCTTTAGCTGTCCGAAACTCTGCCCAATCAAACATAGACAGACATAGAGCTATCAATGAGTTTGATGCTTTTGTTTTTAATCTCCTCTATA
>JBKECH010000105.1:0-2978 GCA_047974415.1 Bacteroidales bacterium
GACAGATCTGTCAGATGAACTGACAGTTATTAGTTTTCAAACGACATCCAAACCATATTTGCACTCAAAATAAGAGAAGGTGAAAACAACGAACACGCAAAGCCATTTTCAATTCTCAATTTTCAATTCTCAATTAAATAAAATGACCAACAAAAAAAGAAGTGCCAACAATAGCCAACTGCATACACTTGCAGAGAAAATGTACGTAGAAGAATGCCTAAGCGCAAAAGCTATTGCCGAAAGCCTTAGTATATCTGCGCAAACAGTGGGCAGGTGGAAGGCTAAAAAAGACAGCAACAGCGAGAATTGGGATGATAAGCGAGCACGCTTTAAGCGTGAACCTTATAACATCCGAAAACTCATCAACGAGGAGTTGGCAAGACTGACTCGAGGCGAAGAGCAAACCCTCGACATGAAGGCAATTAACGAAGCCATTAAAGCACAGGAAGCAATAAGCAAAGGGGTGTCCTGCGAAGCGGTATATACGGTATTCCGTGAGTTTGATGTATGGATGAGTCAGCACGATGCCGAGCTTGCCGTGAAGTTCACAGAGTGGCACAAGCAGTTCCTAATTCTAAAAGCACAGGAGGAGTCGGCGTGAGCAAACTAGATACCAAACTCGAAAAGCTGATAAGGCGATATAATGACGATTGCAAGCGCATTGCAATGGCTACCTCTATTGATATTAATGAGGGGCTTAAAGAAAAAATTGCGAGGCGTAATAGATTAGAGAAGGACTACATCAACTGGTTTGAATATTACTTTCCAAACTATGCCAAATACCCCTCTGCGCCGTTCCACCGCAAGCTCGCTAATCTAATTATCAAGAATAAGAACATCCGACTGCTTGCCGAAATGTTCCGCTCAGCGGCAAAAAGCACGCACATTGACATGGGCATTCCGCTATACTTATATCTTGCCTTGGGCGAACTTAACTTTATGCTCCTAATCGGCGAAACCGAACCAAAAGCCAAACGATTGCTCAGCGGCATTCAAGCACAACTAGCATTCAACAACCGAATCATAAACGACTATGGCAAACGAATGGGGAGCGGCGACTGGTCGGGTGGCGACTTCTCTACCTCCGACGGCAAACGCTTCATGTCGCTCGGCTTCGGACAAAACCCTCGGGGCGCTCGCGAACAAGCCGAACGACCAGATTATATTGTGGTGGACGATGTGGATAGCAAAAAACATGTGAATAGCGATAGAATTATGCGTGAAAGCGTAGATTTCATCACCGAAGATATTTGGGGCTGTTTCGACGCTGCATCCGGGGGGCGTGAACGATTTGTTTTCGCCAATAACAACTTCCATTCCAACAGCATTACAAACCGTTTGAAAAAGCAATTCAAAGAGGCTGAAAAAAATAACGACAGCGACACCGTGTATAAGGTTCTTACCGTAAATGCTGTCAATAATCTAAAAGAGTTCAAGCCGTCGTGGATTGGTAAAACTTCAAGTAAGTATTGGAAAGATAAGTTTGCAAGTATGCCTTTTCGCTCATTCATGCGAGAGTACATGAATACCCATATTGCGGATGGTGCGATATTCAAGCATCAAGATTTGCAGTTTGTGAAGCCTCTATCACTAGATAAATACGATAGCTTGTGTTTCTATGGCGATTTATCCTACAAAGCCAACGCCGATTACAAAGCAATGATATTAGTTGGCAAGGTAGGCAATTACTACCACGTACTACTGACTTATCTAAAGCAAAAGAGCCGTGCGCATTGTGCCGCTTGGTTATATGATATGTACAAGCTTCACAATCTGCACAAGTACAATATCCGCTATGAGATTGAGGGCTTGTTTGCTATGGATGAGTTTGTAAATGACTTCGACACCGAAGCTGAACAGAGAGGGGTTCCTGCCATACCGGTAATAGCGAGCAAGCGGAGCAAGAGCGATAAATACGACCGTATCGAGGGAATGAGTGCCTTTTGGGAGCGCAACTGGTGGTTCTTCTCATCAAAGGATGAGGGCAAGGATCAGCAAGTGCTAATCGACCAGTTTATGGCTTTTGAAAAAGGAAGCAAGGCTCACGATGACGGACCCGATGCTTGCCACGGTGCCCTCGCTCACCTGAACAGAAACACTAGAAAACACAGAGCAAGCTACAAGTTTGAAAGCCGACAATCTATGAAATACTAATTAATTCAATAACTATGTTTATAGAAGTTACAGATTTAGGAACCAGCATCTACGATTACCAAATAAACATCATCACCGAAGGCGATGAGGATATTGTCCTGCAAGCCATCGAAGCGGCAATCGACGAAGTGAAATCCTATCTAACAGCACCCAGCAAGCTAGATAACCCCGATCTACAAGTTGTTTATAATGTCGAAGAAATATTCAATGCCGAAGGGGAACAACGAAACCCGCTAATCCTGCGCCATACAATAACCATAGCCAAATGGTACATCGTTGAACTATGCAATGCCGATATTATATACGAACAAGCCAGGCAGCGATACGACCGAGCAATTGACTTCCTAAAAAAACTATCATCAGGAGAACTGCGACTCGGTTCTCTGCCGACTGTCAAACCCAATACCGAAGAGCAATCCGCAAGAATGGGCAGTAACCCTAAATTTCAACACCATTATTAACAATTAAGCCATGACTAAAAGAAATAAAAACCAACTCCCAAACATCAAACGGGTTAACCGTAGTAACGCCACGCAAGTAGCTAGGCAAATTGTGCCTAAAGCTTCCTCGCAACTAAAAGTTGACATAAGAACATGGGTACGCTCAAAGCAGATGATTTTGAATGTTGACTATCCTAAGAGTTACTTCTACTACAACCTAGTTGATAATATTCTTGAGGATACTCATTTATCGTCTCAATTGGACATACGTATGAGCCGAGTTGTCGCCTCTGACTTTTCGGTTAAGTTCGCATCCGGCGATACCGACGACGATACCACAAAGAACCTGCACGATAGCACATTCTTCACGGATATACTAGAGGA
>JBKECH010000088.1:0-3281 GCA_047974415.1 Bacteroidales bacterium
AAGGAAGAGAGTTAGAACGAAAAGAAAGAGATAACGAAAAGAATGAAATAGCACTACGTCTCATAGCTGAAGGGCTTGACAATGCTTTTATACAAAAGATAACCGGGCTAAGCACTGAGGAAATAAAGACGCTCAGGAGTAATTGTATTGATAAAATATAAACGTATGAAACGAGCCATGGGAGCCAAACTCACACACAGGAGCATGACTAAGTTGGCGAGATACATGTGACAACTAAAAAACAAAATATAAACGTATGAAATTTTATAATCTAGCTAGTTTAGCACTAATTGCATTGAGCCTTGTGGCTTGTAATGGAGGCAAGGAGCTTCCAAAAGGGACTGTTTTCAACGAGCCTGATGCTCCTAATGCCCCGAGTTCTGTACAAGAATGGGACAAGTTGGCGCAAGGAGTAAACGTCTCGTGGGGGAGTAGTTATGAAAGGTATAACAGAGATTGTATCCCACAAGTAACACCGTCAGAAGAATTAAATTTGACGGCTTGGAAAAACGAGCGCCTGAGTGCACAACTAGTACTGTGGACAAAGGATTCTATCAATAACTTACAAATAAAAATTACAGATTTGAAATCTGAGTCTGGAGTTGTTAATTCCGATGCAGTCAAATGTTTTTATGTTCGTAATGTTCTTGCCGATGAATTTTTGGGAGGCTGTGGTCATAAAGAGAAGAAAAATGAAACAGCGCATCTTGTCCCAGACTGTCTTGAGGAGTTTTCGTCAATGTATGTGAGTGCAAAGTCGACACGGGGCTACTGGTTGTCAATCAACTTACCCAGTGATGCTAGTGCTGGCGAGTACTCTGGAGAAGTACAAATAATGACCGACGGCAAAACTGTACAGACTCTAAGACTTAATGTCAATGTGTTAAATCGCGAGTTGCCGTCTCCACAAAATTGGAGCTATCATCTTGATTTGTGGCAAAATCCTTATGCAGTGGCTAGATATCATGGACTAGAGCTGTGGTCGGCAGAACACTTCGAGAAGATGAAGCCCCTGTATAGAATGTTGGCAAATGCAGGGCAGAAATGTATAACCACAACAGTTGTAAATAGGGCTTGGGGAGGTCAAACTTACGATGAGTTTGGCTCGATGGTTAAGCATACTCTTAAAAAAGATGGTACGTGGGCATTCGATTATAATGTTTTTGATAAGTGGGTGGAATTCGCAATAAGCTTGGGTATAAAAGAGCAAATTAACTGCTATTCGCTCATCCCGTGGGGCAATCAGCTTTGGTATTTTGACGAGGCGACAAGCAAGGATACATTCATTGAGGCAAATGCATCTTCCAAAGAGTACGCGCAATATTGGACACCCTTTCTTGAAGATTTCAGCAAGCATCTAAAAGATAAAGGCTGGTTTGATATAAGCTCCATTGCTATGGATGAGAGACCACTGGAGGACATGAAGCATGCTGTGGATTTGATAAACGCACATAGTGGCTTGAAGATTACTTCGGCAGCCAATTACAACCCTGGCATTTCTGGCAATATTTATGACTTGAGTGTGGAGTCGAAGCATATGTTGCCAGCCGAGGTGCTTAAACAACGTAAGGACAATGGAAAAAAAACCACATTCTACGTATGTTGTAGTGCCGAATATCCCAATAATTTCACATTCTCGCCTCCTGCCGAGGGCGTATGGCAAGGGTGGTATTCTTATGCCAAGGACCTAGACGGTTTCCTTAGATGGGCATACAATTCGTGGGTAGAAGAGCCCATGCAAGACACTCGTTTCAAGACTTGGCCTGCTGGCGACACTTTCTTTGCCTACCCCGATGCTAAGTCTTCTGTTAGATTTGAAGCTTTGCGCGAGGGTATTCAAGACTATGAGAAACTGAGAATTTTAGTGCAGGAACTGTCGAAATCGTCCGAAGCAGAGGATATTGCGAAACAGGAAGCAATAAAAGCATTACTAAGTGAATTTGAAGTTAGTAAGTTGGGCGAAGACGGAGCATTGGAGGTAATAGTAAAGGGAAAAACCTTACTAAATAGAGCCCGTCTATAAAGTCCAGTACCTGCGCGTTATGCTCAATTCACAAACTCCCAACATGCAGAACTACAAACCTTGATATTTAATTTTCTGGGCTCTATATCGAATAGAGTGGGTGAGATTTTGAAACTAAAAATTCATTAGGCCTACCAAGCCAAATCTTTTCGAAGAAAACACTTGATACACCCTCTATCAAGCCAAAACTTTTCGAAGAAAGCGCTTGATACACCTTCTACCAAGATAAAACTTTTTAAAGAAACGTTACGCCAAAATGCTCTTTTGTGTTGCAATTCGAATACTTTTTATATTTTCCATTAAAGTCTACCCACCACATTCGACATAGAGCCATAAAATTTATTTCCGATTCCCACTACAAACGACATAGAGCCATTTTCTGCTTCAGACTCCTGTCATTATGGACAGACACTAGTTATTGATTCAACTTTCGCAAGCTCTGTTAGCCAGCGTCCATCAGGGGTTTTAAATTGAGGTATTTTGTAATCTTCTCATTTTCATCGACTATTTTCTGCATTAACATTTCAATGTCTACCTCCAACATTTCAGACAGCCCAACTAATATTTCGATAATGATTTGCCAGATGCGCTCGGCAATGGTGAGCTGTAGGCTGTCCTTTTACGAGGAGCGAAACAGCTCGCCGAGGGTCTCATAGTCGCAGAACCGTTTGGCGACAGCTAGAATGTTGTATTGCAACAGGCAGAGCGTAGTACTTGCAATCTGAGCATCGAAGTCTTGCAACTGGCATTTTCCCAATCCCAGGTGCTGCTTGCCTTCCTAAAAAAAACACCTCAACTGACCAACGAGTAGAATAAATCTCATAGGCTTGTTCAAAACTGAGTTCTAAGTTTGTACTCATCATTCCGATAAAATAACAGCCAATGCGGCGTGTCTTGATGAATTCAATCAGCTCGAAGCAGGTGAACCAACTGTCGGAAAGGACGTAATCAAAACGCACTCCTTTTTTGATGGCTAGGCGAAGCTTGTTGATAGTGGATTCTATTTTTGTTAAAAAAAAATCGTTCTTACGTTCGCTCCCTTTGGTTGATTTGTCTCGCTTTTTGCTGAAGCGTTTTTTGCTTTGAGAGGGCGTCAATCCGTAAGGCTTCTTATGATTTTTACCTTTTTCACCATGCATGCTGAAGTCTAAAGCAAACAGACTTTTCCTATCGTAATATGCCATGAAAAGCCCCTTAAATCCTAGGTTTACTGTGTGTGTTACATGGGAATATATCTTGCCTACCAATTCCATTCTTC
>JBKECH010000170.1:0-14493 GCA_047974415.1 Bacteroidales bacterium
TCCGCTTATTGTTGATATACCTCGTATATAGAAGGATGATCCGTCGGCGCCAGGTTGCCCAGAGCGCTGGTAGGAAATTACCCCAGCTAATCTTCCAGCAAAGGCGTTGGACAAGCTTGATGAGGGAACAATGAGTTCGTCGGGGCGTATGCTCTGAATGGAGCCAACCACGCTCTCCTTCTTTTGTGTCGCACCAAAGGCCGTTACTACAACCTCGTCCAAGGCTTCGGCGCTTTCTTGCAAGATTACGTTAAAAGATTTTTGGTTGCCTACCACTATCTCTGTGTTTGCCATCCCAATAAAAGAAAATTGCAAAGTAGCGCCCTCTGGTGCGCTCAAGGAGTATGTTCCCTCGGCATCGGTAAGGGTTCCTTTTGTACTTCCTTTAATCATGACGGTCACTCCAGGCAGTGGCTCGCCCTCGGAGTCTGTGACAAGCCCCGAAACGGTTTTCTGTGCATATGCACTGCTAAATAGTAGCATAAAACACAAACTAAGAACTAAAGTAAATTTATTCATAGAATTTTGTTTAAAGAATTAATAATTTATTTTTCTGTAAAAAGGCTGATTAATAATATGTGATTCCTTTTGTAAAAGAGTAAGAAGTCTTGGACTTGCAATTTTGCAAGTCATAATATTAATTGCACTTACGTGCTTGTTTTTTTTTTTGAGTTTAGATGCTTTCTGTAGCGTTTGTGCGTTACCAGACACGCAATACGCACGCACGAGTGTGTGTGTGTGTGTGTGTGGGGGGGGGGGGGGTAACGGTCTGTAAATAAGCTCAAAACGCACGCGTGCCTTGCTACTAAAAAGCAAGTCTGCAAAAAGACGGCTACACGTTAATTTTTCTTTACCAAAATAGAGAGAGTTAATTTATTCTAAAACAAATGCATAAAACTTTTCAAAAGTGAAGCTCTTGAAAAACACCACGCATCCTTTATTCTGCCTAATGTTCATTGATTCTGAGTTTGTTTTTCGCTGTGCAAGTTAGACAATATTTTAATACGTACCAAATATTAATGAGATTTTCCTAAAGATTTTGCACCTATGGGTTAATTTAGAAGAGATATTTAGATTTTGTCTATAAAGTCCAATATCTGCGTTACGCTCACTTTGCGAATTAGTCATTTACACAAGCAAAGTTTAGTTTAAGACAAATACAACGTTTTATAGCTAGATCTGGGTTGTGTTCGGATTTGATAGCCGAAGTATCGGCCGAAGTAATTGGAAATTTGGAGTATTCAATATCAATATTCTCTGCTTGGAGTCACTCACAAGAGACTCGCATTTGCTTAATGTTTAAAGTATTAGAGAAACAGGAGAATTCGAACACGACGGAAAGGACACTGCTGAAGCAAAGATTTATTCGCTTATTCGGCAGGGAATGTATTTACAGCCTAGTTGCCAGCGGAGAATTTATTGGAGAAAAATGGATTGAACTTTTGATTGAGGAGAAAAATTTATAAGTCAAGAGCTAGCACATAGGTTTGCCCCTACAGCAATCAATTTTAAAATATTGAACTAAATAATTGCGAGTCTATATTTTTTTAGTAAATTTGCAGTCCAGTTTGCGTAAAATTTAAAAATACAAGATAATGAAAAGGACTTTTCAACCATCAAACAGAAAAAGAAGAAACAAGCACGGTTTTAGGTCGCGTATGGCAACAGCTAACGGACGTAGGGTGCTAAATGCTCGTCGTGCTAAAGGAAGAAAGAAGGTGTCTGTGTCGTGCGAGGGCAGGCATAAGATTTAGAGCTCGTCTATAAAGTCCAATATCAGCGTTATGCTCACTTTGCGAATACAAGTAGAGACGTTCAAGTTGGGCGTCTCTATTTCCAATTCACAAACTCCTAATACACAGGACAGCAAGCCTTGATATTTAACTTTCTAGATCAGACTCTTGGTATTATGGATGGACACTATTTAGAGAGAGCATAGCTTTTATCTAAATCTGAATTTGGCAGGTGGCACAAGGCTTCTTGCCTTTTTTTATATTAATATTGCACACAGTTACGCTTTCAACATTTGTTATATGTCTAACTTTTTTAAACACCTTTCAGTCTCCGATGAGTTGATAGTCCTTGGCGAGAAAATACTCACAGGAACAAGAATAAATCAAAGCGAAGCGATGCTCTTATATGAAGAAGCCCCCTTAGCGTGGTTAGGATTACTTGCCAACGAACGAAAAATGGCAGTTAGTGGTAAGGATGTTTATTTCAATAAGAATTTTCATATAGAACCGACAAATATTTGTATTTACAAATGTAACTTCTGTTCGTTTCGCCGTAATGTAGGCGAAACCGGGAGCTGGGAGCTTTCGCTAGATGAAATGATGGACCAGGTTAAGACAAAAGCAGCAGGCGCTACTGAGGTGCATGTCGTTGGAGGGGTACATCCAAAATACACTGTTGAATATTTTGCCGATTTAATACTAAAGATAAAAAAAGAGGCTCCTCACTTGCACGTAAAAGGCTTCACTGCCGTGGAAATAGAGCACATGTGCCGGAAAAGTCGATTGTCCTTGGAAGAAGGATTGAAGACTTTGAAAGATGCAGGACTAGAGTCTTTGCCTGGAGGAGGTGCTGAAATATTTGACGCGGAATTGCGCAAGGAAATCTGTGGCGAAAAATCGACAAGCGAAATGTGGCTCGGTGTTCATAGAACGGCACATCTTGTTGGACTACCTTCCAACTGTACTATTCTATATGGTCACAAAGAGACTTATGCTCATAGGCTTGACCATCTTGAGCGCTTGCGCTCCTTGCAGGACGAGACTGGGGGATTTAATGCTTTCATTCCCTTAAAATTCAAGAAAGCCAATAACAGTATGGAGGCGTATGGAGAGGTATCGATAATAGAAGATTTGCGCAACTTTGCAGTATCTAGGATTTATTTAGACAATATTCCACATCTCAAAGCCTATTGGCCAATGATAGGTAAAGACGTTGCGCAACTCAGTCTGGGCTATGGTGTCGACGATTTGGATGGAACTATAGATGACAGTACTGCAATATACTCAATGGCAGGAGGAGAGGATAGCCCTAGCGCCTCATCGCAAGAGCTTATAAAACTAATAGAAGACAGCGGCAAAGTCCCTGTAGAGAGAGATTCGGTGTATAATACCATTGCTTAGCATTTGGGTTAGATTTGAAATTAATATAGCTTTGAAAGAAACAAAGTCAGATATAGAACTTATTAAACTTATTCAGAATAATGATAAGGTGGCCTTTTATCATATTTACGAAAAGTACAGCAAGAGACTATATTGGTTTGTCTTCAAGCTAATTAAGCAAAAAGAAGATGCCGAAGGGCTAGTTCAGGATGTCTTTGTAAAAATATGGGAGTCTCGTCATAGCATAGATGAGCATTCTTCTTTTAAATCTTTCTTGTTTACGATAGCCTACAATTCTACAATTAGTCTGTTGCGAAAAAAAGCAAGCGAAATTAAACACCTTGAGGAGCTAAAATCATTTCAGAATATTGATAAGTCACCTAGCATTATAGACGACATTCATTTTAAAGAACTTAACAGCAAAGTGCAATCTTTGTTGGCGAAACTGACTCCCCGTCAGGCAGAAATATTCCGTCTTAGCAGAGAAGATGGATTATCACACGATGAGATAGCAAAGAAATTAGATATCTCTGTCAATACTGTGAAAAAACATATCTCTAACACCCTATTATTTCTAAAATCCGAAATAAACAACAATCTGATAATCAATCTATTATTCATCAGTCTGTTTCTTTAATCAAAAAAAGTTACATTTTACATACTCCCTTTTACTTCTTTGTGCGTATAACTAGAGTCCGTCTATAAAGTCCAATATCTGCGTTATGCTCACCTTGCGAATTAGTCATTTACACAAGTAAACTCCTAATTCACAAACTCCCAGTATACAGAACGGCAAGCCTTGACCTTTATAACTCAGACTCCCGACATTATAGACAGGCACTAAATAACAAAATGCCCCTATATTAATGCTAAATCGATAAACAGGAAACAAGCATTATTGCCAAACACACAACGAATGAAGAAAGAATTATTCATAAAATATTTGAACGACGAGTGTACAGAAGCTGAACATCATGAGATTCTGGAATTTCTGGAAACAGCTGTGGTCGACAATGAGTTGCGCAAATGGAGTTTTGAAGTATGGGACTCATGGCGAGAAAGCAATGAAATACAAAATGTAGATTTCAGTACAATCTTCGAAAACATCCAGAAAGAAATTGATATTAAGCACAGTAAATATCAGAAAGCATCAAGAGGAAAGCTCGTATTATCGTGGATAACAAGAATTGCCGCGGCACTATTAATTCCCGTGCTCAGCTTACTGTTCTATACTATCTCTGAAAACAAAACGGAGATAGCAAAGTATGCTAATTATATCCCAGATTCTATAGAAGTTATTACACAGCCAGGTTCAAAAACTATTGTACAATTGACAGATGGTACAGAGGTGCACTTGAATAACGGTAGCCGAATTAAGTATCCTCGCATTTTTCTTGGCGACACTCGCGATGTGGAGTTTTCAGGCGAGGCCTTTTTTAAAGTTGCACATAATCCAGATAAGCCATTTGTAGTAAAAACAGACAAGCTAAATGTAAAGGCAGTGGGAACCACTTTCAATGTGTTGGCATATCCAAACGACAAAGTCGTATCAACAACTCTCCTCAGTGGGAAAGTCGTACTAGAGCAGCTGGATAATTGTATGTCAGAATCAAAAGAGCTAATTACTTTGAAGCCAGGTCAGCATGTAGATTTCAACACTCAATCTGGAGAGATGTCAGAGATTGACGAAGATATAGAAAAGTATACCGCATGGACAGAAGGTAAGCTAATCTTTGAAGATACTCCCATACTCGAGATGACGGAGAGCTTAAGTCGAATATTTAATGTCGATTTTGAAATTTCCGACGACATAAAGGACTATACATACACTGTGACTTTCACCGAAGAAACCCTTTATCAAATTCTTGATCTGATGACCCTTGCAACTCCTATCAGTTATGAAAAATGTCTACGCAAGGAACTACCCGATGGGAGCTATTCCAAACAGAAAATAATATTGAGGAAGCATGAATAAATTTAAGTTATGCTCACTTTGCGAATTAGTCATTTACACAAGTAAACTCCTAATTCACAAACTCCCAGTATACAGAACGGCAAGCCTTGATCTTGACCTTTCTAGTTCAAGCTCCCGACTTTATGGACGGTCTCTAACTAATAAAACGGATGAAACAGCCATGGCGATAGGCCTTAAGCTTTCTGGCACACAGGCGAATGATTAACAAACAGCAAAAACTTAAAAGCTATATGCCTAAAGCTTATTGCATAATTATAAACACGTGAAAAACATAACTTTAGGACTTAAAAAACAGATTTCTAATGGAGAATTATTAATCAATAAAAACAAGATGCCTATGATAATAAAATAACTAAGAAAAAACAGGGAAATGCGCCAACACCTCCCTGAGAGAATTATTAACCCCTGTCTGATAAACAGGAAATTATAAACTAATCAATGCAAAGATATGAAAAAAAAGCAAGAGCTGTCTGGTTATAATAGATATACCAGATTATTAAAAAGAGTATTTAGAGTTATGAAGTTAGTAGCATTTTTTATTACGATTTCCATAGCAAGCGTTTTTGCAAATAAAACCTACTCGCAATCAAAATTGCTTGACCTAAACATGGAAAATGCTACAGTCCGAGAAGTGATTTTAGAGATAGAAAAACAGAGCGAATTTCACTTTATGTACAGCGGTAAAATCGTAGATGTAAATAGAGGAGTATCGCTAGAGCTAAAAGGTGCAAAAATAGACATGGTGCTGAGTACTTTGTTTGCTGGAACAGAGGTAAACTACACCATCAAAGACAGAGTTATAGTGCTGAACACTAGGGAGTCTGTCGCAGATGAAACCGCTAGTCAAGGACGAACAATTTCTGGCAAGGTGACCGATTCCGAAGGGCTAGCCCTGCCTGGTGTAACAGTGATGCTTAAAGGAACTACCAAAGGGACTATCACAGATATCGATGGGAAATACACCGTTGCTGATATTCCTTCTGCAGGCGGAATATTGGTTTTCTCGTTCATGGGGATGGAAACACAAGAACTAGCGGTGCAAGACGATAGTGTGATAAATGTAGAGATGACTTACGAAGCTATAGGACTGAAAGAAATTGTAGCGGTGGGGTATGGAACACAGCGCAAGATAAATCTTACTGGTTCGGTAGGAAGTATAAAGATTAAAGAATCTCTAGAATCACGTCCTGTAACCAACGTCCAAGAACTACTTTCAGGCGCTGTGCCAGGTATGTTAGTTACTAAAGGCAGTGGAGCAGTAGGCTCTGCTGCAAATATCAACATCAGAGGAACATCTACCATCGGAAAATCTTCAGGAGTTTTAGTGCTAATAGATGGCGTCCCAGGGAACATCAACACGCTCAACCCAAATGATGTAGCCGAAATATCGGTATTAAAGGATGCTGCATCTGCTGCGATTTATGGTTCTAGAGCTGCTAATGGTGTAATTCTGGTTACCACAAAATCTCCTGAGAAAATGAATCGCCCTATTGTGGAACTTTCTTCTTCTATTGGAATTCAAAACCCTCAGCACAAATTAGATTTTGTGGGTTCAGCTGATTTCATGAACTTGTATGATCAGGCAATGATCAATGATGGGAAAGAACCAGTTTATGGTCAACAAGGGCTAGATGATTTGAGAAAAGGTTTATATGCTGATAATAAATGGTATAAAGAAATATACCGCAAAAATACTGTAATAAATAATAATTACTTGTCATTCTCAGGTAGCGAAAAATCTATAGATTACAGAATGTCTGTTTCCAACGACAATCAGCAAGGCACACTTCCTAACAATGAATATAGTCGTTTAACAATTAAGCCAAACATTACACTCAAGCTATCTAGTAAACTCGAAGCACAAGCAAATATTCAATACACTCAAACTAGTATAAAAGAGCCATTTATCGGGACCGAGCTAGCCCAATCTCAAGCATCACGTATTGCTCCTATCATAAAGATACGAGAGAGCAATGGGCTTTATGGTCTAGGTGGCACCATGGGCAACAATCCCATTGCCGATTTATATGAAGGTGGCTCTACTAAAAATAAGTATAAAGAGTTATTAACAGTATTTGATCTTCGATACTCTCCTATCGCAGACTTAAATCTGAGAGGAAATGTAGCGTATTACACTTATGATCAACAAACAAAGAAAAGATCACAAACCTATAATCTCTATAATTCTGAGGGAGAAATAGCTAAAACAATTAACCCTATTAACATGGGGCGAAATGACAACTCATCCAACTATACCTTCCAAATGCAGTTTATAGCAGATTATACCAAGACCCTATCCAATGCACACACTTTTAAAGTCCTTGGGGGATATTCGCAGGAGTATAGAAAGAATGAGAACTTCTGGGCGTCAAGGGAGAACCTACCATTTACAGACATAAATGTGCTTGATTTGGGTAGCTTAAATAAGCAAAATGGAGGAACAGCCTCACATGTGGCAATACAATCTATTTTTGGAAGAATAAACTACGATTATATGAGCCGATATCTTTTTGAAGTAAATATACGTGGAGATGGTTCATCTCGCTTTGCAAAAGGGCATCGCTGGGGAGTTTTTCCTTCTTTTTCTGGAGGGTGGAATGTTCATATGGAAGAGTTTATGAAAAATCAATCGTGGGTTTCTCAATTAAAACTAAGAGTATCATGGGGAGAACTAGGAGATTCTGAAAAAAGCAATATTGGATATTACCCTACAGCTACATTGATAGTCTATGACCCAAAAATGTATTCTTTTGGTGGGAAACTAGTGTCGGGCGCATATAACAACAAGGCAATCAACCCTATCCTCTCGTGGGAAACATCACAAATGACAAATATAGGACTAGATATAGGAGTGCTAAACCAACGCATAAATGTGAGTGTGGAGTACTTTATAAACAATAGAAAAGACATCCTTTATTCACCACCAGCTCCATCGGAGTTCGGGTTAAATGCGCCTTTAAGTAATTTGCTCAAGATGAGAAATCAAGGATGGGAATTCATGACAGCATACAATGATCGTAAAGGAGATTTTACATGGGGAATAGACTTTAATTGTAGCTTCTCAAAAAACAAAATGATCGAAATGGGAGAAAATGATATGTGGATAGAAGGGAATTCAATAACCTATTTAAACGACAGATATCAGCTTCCGTATGGATTTGAGGCTATTGGTTTGTTCCAGAGTGAAGATGAGATTGAAAAGTCTCCAACGCAAGGAGGAGTGAAACCAGGCAATATCAAATATAAAGATCAAAATAATGATGGTATAATTGATGGAGAAGATAGAACTATTTTGAATAGAAAGGTTCCAATTAACTTTGGAGGGAATATCAGATTTGGATACAAAAACTTTGACTTCTCTGCTAATTTTTATGGACGGCTCAACGTTATGAATTATTTATCAGATTATTCTGGATGGGCTTTCTTCTTATCTGAGAATGCTCGTCCAATCCACAAGGACTCATGGACTCCAGAAAACCCAAATGCATCTTACCCTAGACTTACTTTGGTAAACACAGCTAATGACACGCAGTATAATAGTTTTTGGCTACGCAAGGCTGATTACCTTAAGTTGCAGAATATACAAGTCGGCTACACCTTGCCTAAAGCAAGCTTAGAAAAACTCAGATTGCAATATCTTAGAATATATCTTGCAGGGCAAAACCTAGCTACCATCACTGGATATGACGGCTTTGACCCCGAAGGTGGTTGGTATCCATTGCAGCGCACATTTTCTTTAGGTTTTAATCTTAAATTTTAGAATATTATGAAAAAGACTATATATATAATTTTTGTAATTACATTGCTATTTTCAGTTTCTGCTTGTAACTATCTCGACCGCGACCCATTGGACCAAGGTAATGAAAACAACTTCTGGAAAACAGAAAGAGATGCTGAGTGGGGAGTCAACGCATTATATTCTCTCTTGCCAGACTCTCGCGAGTTTTGGAGGGATTGCTCTAGTGACAATTCCTTGATGACCAACGCCTGGGGAGAAGCTGGGATGGGGTATATAGCTCAGGGTATACACAATGCCGCAACTGGCTATATTACTGAAGAATGGAAATATGGAGATATATACCGCATTTTATACTATATCAGCAAACTGAAAGACATGGATATAGATGCGGTTACAAAACAACGTTTTGAAGGAGAAGCTCGTTTCATTCTAGCTTTGAAGTATTATAGGATGACTCGTCACTTTGGAGATATTCCATTGATTAAAGAAGAGCCTATAAAACTTGAAGAGGCTAAACTAACTCGCAGTTCCAAACAAGAAGTGCTGAATTATGCAATAGAAAACATTAACAAAGCCATAGAATACTTACCTATTAGCTATGGCAAAGAAGATGCTGGAAGAATAACTAAGGGGGCAGCACTAACACTAAAAGCTGACATATATCTAGATATGGCTAGCTATGCCAAATTTCATAGAGGAGAAGATGCTACAGCTCTTTGGAAGGTGGCAGCCGAATCTGCTCAGCAAGTAATCGATCTAAATCTGTATAGTTTAGAGAATGACTACGCATATATTTTTACTTCAAGTGCAAATAACAACAACTCTGAAGATATTTTGGCAATACAGTATCTAGAAAACGAAAGAACACATATGTTGCCTATTCTCTGTTCTCCGTCGGGCGTTGGAGTTACAGGTAGAGGCTGGGCAAGTTTTTGCCCTACCCGCGACTTAATAGATTCATACGAAATGACAGATGGCAATACAATCTACGATTCACAATTATATGATACGAACAATCCATGGCAAAATAGAGATGCGAGGTTAAAAAAAACTTTCATGCTCCCTGGTGAATATGTTTTGCGTCCTGATGGAACCAAAATTCCATACATGCCACATCCAGCCTACAATCAGTCGGAACAGATAAATAGAGAAGGTGGGGGTATCACTGGATTTATGTATATAAAATACAATAATCTTGAATTGACAAAACCAGACCAGTCATGGACAAATTTTAGCTTATATCGTTATTCCGAAGTTTTACTGATATTAGCAGAATCACTCAATGAGTATGATTCCAATAATCCCAAAATAGTGTGGGCAGTGAATCAAGTGAGAAGGAGAGCTGGATTGCCAAGCGTAGCAAGCTTGCAAGGCAATTATTCCGATATGCAAATAAAAATACGCGAAGAGCGAAGACATGAGTTCGTTGCAGAACACAAACGTTATTTTGATATTCTTCGCTGGAAAACAGCAGAAACCGTACTCAATAAAAATGGGTATGGAATTAATAAAGATGAAACAAAACCAATTGGAGATTATACCCAGGAGCAATTTTTGGCTACAGAAAGATCATTTGATGCAACAAAACATTATTTGTGGCCAATACCGCAATCAGCACGAGACAAGAACCCAAATCTAACGCAAAACCCCAATTGGTAACTATAAATACGAACAATGTATTCTACAAGGTGGAATTACTATCTTGTAGAATACTTTAAAAATGAAAAAATGAAAAAAATATATCTGTTCTCGATCTTACTAACTATCCAGTTAGGGCTTTTTGCACAGGAGTGGACACCTCAGAAATGGCCGACACTCAAGCATTATGATCAAAACAATCTATACCGAATAGCTCTACCACTTGGAGGCATAGGTACTGGAACAGTCTCGCTTGGAGGACGAGGAGAACTTCGTGATTGGGAACTAATGAATGTACCTGCTAAGAAATACAGTACAGTAACGCCTGGTGTGAACGCTCCATTCTTCTCCATTTATGTGAAGCCCAACAAACTAAAATCGACCACTAAAGCTTTGCTTGGTCCTTTATATGACCAAGAGTACTTACATTATGAAGGCAGACCTGTAGATCATCATGGACTACCCCGATTCCAGAAGGCGAGCTTTGATGCAGCCTACCCTTTTGGACAAGTCAACTTAAGTGATTCTGAAATGCTCGTAAAAGTAAAAATTAAGGGCTTCAATCCACTCATACCTACCGATGCTGACAAAAGTGGAATACCAATTGCGATACTTAGTTACGAAGTAGAGAACACAAGCAACACTCAACTACAAGTATCTATAGCTGGTTCTATCCGTAATTTTATAGGAAAAGATGGGAGCAAATTTAGAACTAATTGGAAGGGAGATTACATTCCTACAGGAGCTAAAAACAACAAAAACACTTACAAAGAAAGTGGACATTTGAAAGGTATCTTCATGACTTCAGATAGTGTAAATATCAATGATCCAGCTTGGGGAACAATTGCTTTGACAACCGAATCAAGGGGAGAGGTTTCATATCGCACATCTTCCACTGCCGATAGCTGGAATAATGCAAGTCTCAATTTTTGGGACGACTTTAGTGCAGATGGAATTTTGACAGAAAAGAAGAAGCAAATAGACAACGACCCTATGGCATCATTAGCTGTCAAAAAAAGCATTCCTGTAGGAGGCAAAGAAACCTTTACTTTTTTTATTACCTGGACATTTCCCAATCGTACAGCTTGGTACAAATCTGACATAGTAGGTAACTATTATACCAAACAATATAGTGATGCTTGGGATGTTGTAGAAAAGACAATACCAGAGTTACCAAACTTAGAGAGTGAAACACTTCAGTTTGTAAATGCCCTTACATCATCAGACTATCCAGAAGTGGTTAAAGAATCTGCACTTTTCAATTTGGCAACATTACGTTCTCAAACTGTTTTCAGACTACCTAGTGGGCATCTCATGGGTTGGGAGGGCGTGATGGACAGGCATGGGTCGTGTCAAGGATCATGTACTCATGTGTGGAATTATGAAGTGGCAACACCTTTTCTGTTTGGAGAATTGGCTCAAACAATGAGGGACGTAGAGTTCAATTATGCCACCAAAGAAGATGGAGCAATGAGCTTTAGAGCAGACCTGCCTCTATCTAACGCTACTACAGGCGGAACAGCTGCTGATGGACAAATGGGCACAATTATGAAGTTTTATAGAGAATGGCAACTTTCTGGAGATGACAACTTTCTTAAAAATAATTGGGAGCAAGTAAAAAAGGTATTATCCTATGCTTGGATAAATGGAGGTTGGGATGGCAATAAAGATGGTGTAATGGAAGGGCGCCAACACAACACAATGGATGTAGATTACTTTGGTCCCAACCCTCAGATGGGGTTTTGGTATATGGGAGCATTAAAGGCTGCTAGCAAAATGGCAACACACATGAAGGATAAGGACTTTGTCAAGAAATGTGACGCACTTTTTGCAGAAGGAAGCAAGTGGATGGATGACAACTTATTCAATGGAGAATATTATGAACATTGGGTTACTGATCCTAAGAACTTTGATGAATATCTCAATTTGAATAACCCCAAAACAGAAGTGCCATCATTTCAACTCGCAAAAGGTTGTCTGGTAGATCAATTGGCGGGTCAATATATGTCACATATATGCGGCTTAGGATATTTAGGAAACAAAGAAAATATCAAAACAACCCTCCAAAGCATAATGAAGTATAATTATGTCGCTGACTTTAGCAATCATTTCAACAATATGCGCTCTTATGCAATGGGAAAAGAGGCAGGTTTATTAATGGCTTCGTGGCCAAAGGGTAGACTAAGGGTTCCGTTTCCATACTTTGCCGAAGTGATGACAGGTTTTGAATATTCAGCAGCTGTAGGAATGCTATATGAAGGAATGGAAGATGACGCATTGAAATGCATTGAGGCCATTAGAGATAGGCACAATGGGGCTAAAAGGAATCCATTTAGTGAGCCTGAGTGTGGACATCATTATGCTCGCTCTATGGCAAGCTGGGCATCTATTATTGCTATCAGTCAGTTTCATTATTCGGGCGTAGAGAAAGAAATGACTGTAACAGACAGACCAGGAACATATTTCTGGAGCAATGGTTATGCCTGGGGAACTTTTGAAGTGAAAACAGATGTAGTGAAACTAAATGTATTGAAGGGCAGTCTTGAACTAAGAAAACTTGTCTTAGCAGATGGAAGGAATAAGAAACTAAAAGACATAAAAATTACAGAAGATTCTTTTCACACTATTGATTTTAGAAAATGAGCAGAATTAGAAAAGTTATATTTCTCGTCTTATGTAATATAATTTGTTTTGTTTCATGTTCTGTAGACAATCAAAACGAAACAAAAACGAGCATCGAGAACAATTGGAAAGAATATCTAAAGAATAACATTGAACTCATGGGACACAGAAATTGGATTGTGGTAACTGATATGGCATATCCATTACAATCCAAAGCTGGGATAATAACACTAAATACAAGAACTGATTATGCATGTGTCTTGTCATTTGTCACAAACATGCTTGATAAACAGCCTCATGTGAGAGCGAACGTATATCAAGACCTGGAATTTAAAACATTGACTAATTCTCAAGTGCCAGGGATTGAAAGAGTGAAAGAAAACGCTCAAAGTATTTTTGATGGGAATATTACATACATTGAACATGAGAAACTTATAGCAAAGCTAGATAAGGTTTCGCGGACTTTTAATGTCATTATCTTAAAATCAAATTTGACAATGCCATTTACTTCCACATTCTTTGAATTAGATTGCAAGTATTGGGAATAGAAAATTTAACCCCAAACATCGTTAGTTTGTATTTTTAACGAAACAAACGCCAAGTTCTATTGCCATTGCTGGCTAGTGTTAATTTTGGAAGTGATTTTACCTACCCTAAGCGCAGTTGCTGTTTCGGCAACAAGTTTCGAGATAATTGCTTTCTGTCTTTGTGTGAGGTTTGCAATAAAATCCTCCAATTTCTTTGTATTTGCCATTTTCTGATATATATTTGTACTCAAAGGACTTAGCCCAACTTTCACTCATAAAAATATTTTCAACAAAAAATCGGCTATTTTTCAATGTTATCCCAGCTATAACCCGCTGAAAATAAGCGATAGCATTTGGAGGATGTCCTGCCAAATCAAAATGTAGGACACTTTTGTTCATTTTTCTTGTTGTATTTTTGTAGCATGCACGTGAATGTACAACTTCGTTTTAACCCTGCCACTTCGCAAGAAGCTCCTTACTATCGTCTGAAGGAGTCTTATCGCGATGTGCGCGGACGTGTGCACCCCCTCCTTGTTTTGAATATTGGTTTTGAGCCTTCATTGAAGCCCCTCCAAGTCAAGCGCATTGCAAGCGCATTAAGTTTGCGCTTCCAAAATCGACATAGCCAATCTCTTTTCCCAGAAAATCAGGATGGACTTACCCAAGAAGAACACCTCTTTGCTGAAAGATACTGCAAAGTTCCGGTGCTTGATGCCCGAAAGCAGGAAATCACCTTGCGAGAAGTGCAGACCACACCCGACCAGGATTATTATCTGGAGATTACCTCTCCCTCAAAAGCCATGACAGAGGCCTCGATGAATCGGCAGCTAAAGGCTGATTTAAACCTGCGCCCCATTTATCATCAGAAGGATGCACGCA
>JBKECH010000072.1:0-15750 GCA_047974415.1 Bacteroidales bacterium
CAAAAGCAATATTTAAACAATTGAATAACAATGTATTACACAGTAAAAATTATATTTCCATCGACACTCAAGCGTGTCTTTCAGTCCGCAAGTTAAGCAACATTTTGTTAATACGCAAAAGAAAAGTAATGCATCTATATTTCAATATTATATGGATAGGCACACCAAAATATAGCCCAGCTATAATACCAAGAATCTGAACTATAAAGTTAAATATCAAAACTTACCGTTTTGGATACTGGGAGTTTATGGATTGGAAGCAGAGACGCCCAATTTGGGCGTCTCTGCTTGTGTAAATGACCAACTCGCAAAGCAAGTGTAACACAGATGTTGGACTTTATAGACAGATTCTAAATAGGGCTAATATCGCTCCAGACGAATTTATAGCATTGTTTTCATGTCGCAGACGATACTAGACCCATACGCTCAATCCCTAATAAAAAAAGCACGACTCCGAAGAGTCGTGCTCAATATCCTTATCGCAGATATGAATTACTTATTGATAAATTCTACTCTACGGTTTTTAGCTCTGTTAGACTCAGATGTGTTAGGATAAGCAGGCTTAGATTCTCCAAACCACTTAATCTCAATCTGACTAGCTGAAACTCCTTTAGATGTTAGGTATCCCTTAACAGCTTCTGCTCTACGCTTAGATATGTTGTCGTTATAAGCAACTGTACCTAGGTCACAGGCGTGTCCATCAAGTTCTACTTTAGCGTCGCTATTAGATTTCAAATAAGTAGCAAGATTGTCAAGAGCTCCGTAAGAAGAACTATGTATTGCTGTTTTATTTAAGTCAAATAGCACTGAAGTTGTTGAAGGAGCAACTACTTCTTCTTTTTCAGGACATCCGTTGTTAGACTTAGGACCTGCTTGGTTAGGACAGTTGTCTTCGTGGTCAACGATTCCGTCGCCGTCTGTATCAAGAGGGCATCCGTTAGCGTCAACTTTAACTCCTTTAGGAGTGTCAGGGCACTTATCGCTAGAATCTGCAACACCGTCGCCATCTGAATCAGGACATCCGTTAAATCTTGCAAGACCTGCTTCGTCAGGACATTCATCATCTTTATCTGCAACACCGTCGCCATCTCTGTCAGGGCATCCCTGAGTTTGAGCTGAACCAACTTCGTCAGGACATTCGTCTTGATAATCAGCAACACCGTCGCCATCTGTATCGATAGGACAACCTGTTTTGTCAACAGTTACGCCAGAAGGAGTACCAGGACACTTGTCTTTGTTGTCAGAAATACCGTCGCCATCTGTATCTTTAGAGCTTCCTAAAGCAAAAGCAAGACCTAATTCTATTTTTTGAAGGTTGTCTGCTCCATCTTGTATCTTGTCATTATCCATTTGATCTAGATCATCAGAAAATGTCCATATTCTAGACCATTCTACGGATGCCGATACAACAGGAGAAAATCTAAATCGAATACCTGCACCAGCTTCTGCTTCGAACTGCTTAACATAGTAGTCGCTATATCCAGGAGTCTTTCCGTTATCCATATCCCAAAGACTGATGCCTGGTCCTGCTAGTAAGTAAGGCTGAAACCAAGAATCCTCGTTAATAATATACCCATTGTTCAACTTATATACTAGTGCAAGACCTGCGCGAGCATACCCTCCGTCAAACAATTCGCCAGACATAGAATAAGAACCTAAGCCTCCTTTTACATCTATCTCGCCCCAGCCAATCTCTCCACGAACGTTAAAAGACGGATTTAAGTATCTAGCAAGCTGAACGTTCAGCGCACTCTGCCATTCTCCAAAATCCCAAAACTGGTTTTTAAACTCGCCTTTATATTGGTATGTTCCATATCCAACACCAAGGCTCCACCTTTTCTCTGCACTCTGCGCAAACGTAGATGCGACACCAACCATCAATAGTAGGATGGTTGAAATAATTGTTTTCATATTCCTCATTTATAAATTATTAGTTATTAATGCTATATATCAAATATTGTTTCTTTTTCCAAGAACATTTGGAGCACTAAAGTACAACATTTTATTATAATGACAAAAGCTTTGGTGTTTTTTTTTTTTAGAAATTGAAAAAAAGATGTTTATAAAAGCCCTTCATAAAAACAAAGCAAATCACTTCTCAACTTTATCGGTCCAATTTTTGGCGCAATTTTGGTGTATTTTGAATCAAAATATTCATTTCAAAGCTGAGATGTCATTGTTTTCAGTGTTTTTTTTCTAATAGCATCATAATTTATCGCCATTCAGTTTTTCCGAACCATCACCTTAATAGACTACATATTTTGCTCCTTCTATTTTTAATGTTCCAAAACTACCAGAGGATTTGTAAGGTTGTCCCCCACCGACATATAGTTCAACATGTCCTTCTTTTTCGATAAGCTTGCCTTTGTTGTCAACTAGGGCAAGCTCTTCGGGAGAGAGTGTGAAAGTTAGTTGCCTACTTTCGCCTTTATCTAGATGTATGCGTTCGAAGCCCTTCAGAGCGCATATAGGAACACGAGTATTGCTATTTTGAGGGTGAGAAACATATAGCTGAACAACTTCGTCGCCAGCGTATTCCCCTATATTGGTTACTGTTATCGCTATCTGAATATTCTCGCCAGTTTTAACAAAAGAGGCATTCTGCAATGGTTCATACTCGAATGTGGTATAGCTCAGTCCATAGCCAAATGGATAGCGAACGTTTCCTTTATAATAGCGGTAGGTGCGGTTTGCCATCGAGTAATCTTCAAAATCTGGCAAATCGTTATCATCTAGGTATGTGGTAAGTGGCATCCGACCAGCAGGATTATAGTCGCCAAAAAGAATATCGCTTATGGCATCGCCAGCAGATTGTCCGCCGTACCAAGCCTGTATTATAGCATCGGCGTTGCGACTTTCCCAGTCGAAATTCATCACAGAGCCAGACATATTAATCAGAATCAATGGGCGACCTGTTCTTTTTAGCTCTTTCATCAATTCAGTCTGCACAGGAGGTAGCTTCATCGTTGTGCGGTCACCACTAGAAAAACCTCCATAACCGGCAGCTCCAGCATCACCAGCTTCGCCCTCATAATCAGCGCTAATCCCTCCGACAAAAATTATTACATCTGCCTTCTTTGCCTCGCTAGCTACCTGCGTAAAAGAAGGTGAACCTTCTATCTTCTGTACAATTCCCACACCAGTCATAGAATCAATCTGAATGGTATTGCCAAATCGTTTCCTCAGGCTCTCGTATGGAGTAACTATTTCGCTAGGAACACCGAAGTAGTTGGCAAGTAGAGTACTTTCGTTGTTCATATTAGGACCAATCAGAGCTATACGTTTAATCTTTGTTGCGTCCAAAGGGAGAGTATTGTTATTATTCTTCAGAAGAACCATGGATTTTTGCGCCATCCTATAAGCGTGAGCTTTATGTTCGTCGCATTCAATTACTTCGCGACCGATTTTGGAATATTCTACTTGTTCGGCAGGATCGTACATACCTAATCTGAATTGAATTTCGAACAAGCGAGTCAAGGATACGTTAATGTCTTTTTCTGATATTAGCCCTTTTTCTACACCCTGCTGTAATTTCTGATACAAATTACCGCATTCTAAATCAGTGCCACTTAGCACTGCGTCGGCTACTGCTTCTGTGTCGTCGCTGTGAGTCTTGTGATATTGGGCAAAATCGCTAACTGCCCAGCAATCGGAAGTGACATAACCTTTAAAGCCCCATTGATTACGGAGGATATTTTGCAAAAGTTCATTGCTTCCACAGCAAGGTTGTCCCTCCAAACGATTATAGGCACACATAATACCATGTACCTTTGCGTTGACTACCAATTCGCGAAAAGCTGGCAGATAAGTATCCCACATGTCAAACAAGGATACGCGTGCGTCATAGGAATGACGATTGTGCTCTGGTCCACTATGCACAGCGTAGTGTTTGGCGCAGGCAACAGCCTTCAAGTAGTATGGATCCTTGCCTTCAAGCCCACGAACAATGGCCGAGCCCATTTTTGCTGTTAGATAGGGATCTTCGCCGTAAGTTTCCTGCCCACGACCCCAGCGAGGGTCGCGAAAGATGTTAATGTTTGGTGTCCAATATGTAAGACCACGATATATACTTCCCGTTTTACCTTCTCTAAGGTCCTCGTTAAATAATGCACGACCTTCAGAGGAGGTCATGTCGCCCATTCTTTGCAAAGCATCTTTGTCAAACGTGGCAGCCATGCCTATTGCTTGTGGGAAAACAGTCACTTTTTCTTTTGTGCGAGCCACACCATGCAAGGCTTCGTTCCACCAGTTGTAGGCTGGGATACCTAGACGAGGAATGGCAGGAGCAGCGTGCTTCATCAACTGAGCTTTTTCCTCCAATGTAAGACGAGATATAATGTCTTGCACGCGAGTATCTAAGGGAAGATTCGGATTGCGAAATGGGTAGTCGTACGTCTGAGCAACAAGCTTGTTCAATGAAAAAGCCATTAGCAAAATAATGATTTTAAATTTATTTTTCATCTGTTTATAATAATGCAATAAGCTGTAAGCCTTAGGCTTTATGCTTTTGCTGGTTTGTAATCATCCTCCTGTGTGTGGTTAGGCTTATAGCTTACAGTCTATAGCCTACTGCATGAAGGTTTCATGTGTTTATATTTATTTTTTAATTGCCGAATGTATCTTACTAATATAATCATGTTCGTGTGTAATAATCTGGCTCTCATGGCTCGTTTCATAGTTCCATAAATGTTAAGCATGCTCCACCTCCAGGAGCTAGATTTAGTTTTAAGCAATCCTTACTAGTTACTTGCTTCTGCGAAGTTCTATAAGTTTCTCTATTTGTAAGATAATTGGCATTCTTGCCATCTTCTACAATTTGAACATCGTAGACTCCCTTTCCAAGGAAATTCAGAGGCAACTCCAGCTCTCTGCCCGTTTCGTTAGTTGCGGCACTCACCAAGAAAGCTTCATCCGTTTGCCTCATCATCACTATATACTCTCCTATTTCTCCTGCCAACGTGCGACTTTCTTTCCATGGCATCTTCTGGGCAGAAATGAATTTAAGTAGATCTGGGTGTTTTTTATAATACTCGGGTATATCTGGCAGAATCGTAGCTCCTGAGAAGACTATTAAAGTACGAGCTGCTTCCGAGACCAAAGTCGATGGAACAGCTTGGTTTTCGTCGACGCGAGTTGTATTACCCTGGCGTAGATCAAACATTCCATTATTCATGTCAATTGGACCTGCTACCATATTTACAAATACTGCTGTACAGAAGGTTGTCGGGGTAAATACTCGATGAGCATCCAGCTGAGCATGGCAGAATTCTCGTGCTAAAGCGTTTGGCCACGTGCGCATTTGCCCGTAAGGATGAGTCGGGGCGTCGTGGAAGTTTATTAGTAGATGGTTTTCTGCACAAAGTTTCGTTATTTTCTGAGTCCAAAGGTTCTTTTCTTCTGGAGAGCCTTGCATGAAACCATATTTTACTCCTGCAGCACCCCAATTGCCATACTGTTTTAGAGTTTCCTCTATGGGGAACTTTCGCCCTCCCACATCATTCAGGTATAACCATACGCCAACACCTTTCTTTTTGCCATATGCCAACAATCGCTGAACATCCTTGGCTTTATCTCCCTTTACTGGGTCAGACTCATCCTCAAACTCTGGTCCGTACCAGTTGGCATCGAGCACCAAGTATTTGTATCCTTGTTCTGCGGCAAAGTCTATCATTCTTATCCACGACGGATACGACATAGAATAGGTAAAGCCATCCCATACAGCTCCGTTTATTCGCCAGTCCCACAATGCGACACTAGGCTTCACCCACGAGAAATCCATGCCCTGAGGTGGATCGGGATTTAGAAGTTCCAGCAAGTGGCTATCCACAAGAGCTCCAGGAGTTTTGCCTACCATTACAACTCGCCAAGCCGACGTAAAGCCTCCTTTCAAGTATCCGAATACTCCCGGCGAGGATGCTACAGTGAAGGAATGTTCCTCTTTGCGAGAGGCCAGACGCAAGGGGTCACCCTCTTTCAAATAAGCTTCATGAATGTTGAGGTAGATGCTATCCGAGATTTTTAGAGTGACGTTAGAAGGACGAATCTGGTCAACGTCGCTCAATGGAACAGGACCGTAGTTTTCGTATTCTCCGTTATAGAACCAAGCCGTAGGGTCAGCAACATAGTTATATTGAGTAAGTTCGCTCTCGGCTTCGACATCCATGTTTCCAGAAAAAGAATAACGAAAAGCTAGTCCGTCATCATAAAGACGAAACTCAATTGTCATGTTTTTTATTTCCGCCGAAGTATCATTATTTGACAGCTGGAGTGTAAGTTGATTGTATTTATTAGGAACATTAGATCGCTTAGCCCATACAGGATGCCATTCTTTATCCACACTTGCTTTCTCCTTCTTTGCAATTGCCCAAGTGTAAGATGGAACTTCGCTTCCATCCTTTAGGCGATACCCCAAGCATGATGAATCGATGACGATCTCGTCTCCTACATAAAAACTATACATAATATTCCCCGCTTCTGACTTTCTAATCTTAAAAGACAGAGAAGCATTTGGAGAATTTAAGTCATAGTTGGTATTTCCTGCGCAAGCCATCAGTAGTATTGCCAGCAAACTAATGAAGTATTTGTTTATAAGTCTGTTCATTTTTCTTTTTAAATATTATTTAGATCCTGTCTATAAAGTCAAATATCTGAGTTATGCTCACTTTGCGAATTAGTCATTTACACAAGTAAGCTCCCAATTCACAAACTCCCAGTATACAGAACGGCAAGCCTTGATATTTAACTTTATAGTTCAGGTTCCTGATATTATGGACAGACACTATTTAAACCAATAGCGTCCCAGATAATTTCAAAAAATAAAAAAGTCGATGTTTTTGGAACTCAAATTATCTTTGAGGTAAAAAAGCAAAAAAAGATCTTCATGACAAATGTAAGCTTATTTTCTCAAATTATCCAACACTTAGAACAAAGCCTAATTCCGCAAACTCTTCACCTAAATATTGATAAATCGTTGTAAATAAGCCCTGAAAAGAAGTTCTTCTGAGCAATGGCTCTGATGCCGTTTACGTTCTAGGATATTATTTTCATGTGTTTAAAATTGTGCAATAAGTTATAAGCTGTAGGCTATATGCTTTTGCTGGGTTAATCATTCGCTTGTGTGTAGTTAGGCTTACCGCCTACTGCAAGGTTCGTTTCTATTTCTTTAAAATTTAGATGTGCCTATACAGTGGTTTATTACGCTTGGTGTATAACCTTGGCACTTCTAGTCGGCAACAAAAATAGTAAAATTAACCCAGAATATCGCTAGAGTACTCGATACGGTGTTTCAATGCATATCCTGGGTTGTAGCAAAAATGCATTTTTGTATTTGCTTCCAATTGTGTACATTTGTCTTGGCATTTGAATGATAAATCTGTTGTATATTAAATAGAACAAAAATAAGCAACTCCTTTATTTTTCTACTTCCTAATGCAGAGAAGGCGTAGCCGAAAAGTAACTCGTAAGCGGAAGAATGCTATCAATAACGTTATGAAACGAGACAGAAATAATATGAACAAATAAAAACAAAAAGAAATGGGACTTTTATCATTTTTAAAGAATGCTGGTTCAAAACTTTTTGGCGGTGAGACGTCGGAGGAAAAAGCAGCAAAAATCAAATCACACCTTGACGGTTTTGGTCTGGACACATCTATGATGACAATTTTGGTGGACGACGAGACGGCTAAGCTGAGTGGGAAAGTTAAGAATCTGGACGAAAAGCAGAAGATTATCGCTACGGCAGGAAATATTGAGGGTATTTCGGAGGTCGAGGCTAACTTGGAATTGCTAGAACCGATTGAAGTTGCTGAACCCGAGCCAGAGAAGATGTTTTATACTGTCAAAAAAGGCGATTACCTGTCAAAAATTGCCAAGGAGGTTTACGGCGATGCAAATGCTTATAACAAAATATTCGAGGCAAACCGCCCGATGTTGGAGCATCCTGACAAGATTTATCCAGGGCAAGTTTTGTATATTCCTCAAGACTAAGCGTGCCAATATTTTTCAAGGTTCTGGTATTTCATACTGGAACCTTGTTGTTTATTTAGTGCCTGTCCATAGTATCAAGAGTCTGAGCTATAAAGTTAAATATCAAGCCTTGTGAAACTTCCTGAATTGGGAGTTTACCTGTGTAAATGACTAATTCGAAAAGTGAGCATAACGCAGATATTGGACTTTATAGACGGACTCTATTTATACTTACATTTGGAAGTTCTCACTACTTTCAGAGCTTTAGGTAGCATGGACACCTCAACTTTACCTTCAAAGATTTCTACTTCCCCATCTATTTGCCATATTTTCTGCGAACTGTTTATTGTTACAGGCTCCGAGAGGTTTATGTATCTAATATTCCTGTCTGTGCGCAACCCCTTTGTAAACATCATTGTAACATAGAATGGGAGTTGTATTATTGGGATGTCCTTTAACAGCACTAAAGAAAACATTTGGTCAGTAGGGTTGGCATTGGGAGCTACAAAGGCGTGATTGCCATACTGACTGCCATTGGCAACGGCCAGCATCAGATTTTTATCCTTGTACAAGACTTCTCCCTCTGCATTTCTAACCTCTACTTCGAAGCTTTTGAATTTGTCTTCTGATTTCAGGAAATATTTGACGTATCCTTTTATCCCTCGTTGGTTGCCACCAGCAAAAGCATCAGCAACAACACTGTCTATACCGTTTCCTGCAACATTGACACAATACTTATCATTGAGTTTCAGTACGTCGACTTCTAGAAAGTCGTTTTTCTTGATGCCTCTCATTATACTTTCTATGGAGCGAGTAAAGCCAAACTCTAGGGCAAAACCATTGCCCGAGCCGAGAGGTAGGGCAGCCATTAACTTGTCCGACCCCACAAGGCTAGCAGCCATTTCGTTTATTGTTCCATCTCCACCAACGGCAATAAAGACGTCTGTCCTGTCAAGGTTATCATTCACCAATTTGCTAATATGTCCTTTGTATTCTGACAGTACTAGTCTGGCACTAGGATACTTGCTCGTTACTTTTTTCAGCACCGCTCCAACACTACCTGCGCCACCAGAACGGGGGTTTATAATGAATAATATACGAGCTTCGTCGACAGCCATATTGTGTTTAATTTAAAATACGTAGGAAAGTCCAAGCAATCCGTTAAACGACTGGTTTGTATATCCATACCAGAATTCATAATCCTGGAAGAGGAGATTATTAAGTCTACAGAACACCGAGAAACGCTCCATTATCTCGTACCCACCCTCGATGCTTAAATCCAAGATATTATCAATGTCGAGCTTTTTGTATTTCGAGCTTCTATTCTCGTAGTCGAAGGCGTAGGCAGTTCCTACATCTACAAATCTAAATTGTGGTGATACGTAAATTCCATTTTTATTGTATCTTCCAGAGAATAATAGTGATAAGTTAGGATTGTATGCATCCTTCTCGAATATTTTGCCCGAGCTTTTAATAAGTTGTGCTGCTCCTGAGGCTTGCAGTACTTCGGAAAATTTATATGTAAGTTGGAAATCTACTTCAAGGTTGTTGAAATCGTCCTTTTGCAAGGCGAATGTTCGCAGTCCCACAAGCGACACAGGGCTTGCTCCATATACATACTGTGCTTTGTCTGTATAAACGGAGTAGTTGATGCTTAGCTTTAGCTCTAGAGGGCTTATAATGTCATATTTGCCACTTATCTCGGCAAAATATCGGTTTGTATTAGGGGCGTAACATAGCTGTGTTGGGTTTACATAGGGTATTTGCTCTACAATTCCACCCATATATCCAAAGTTCTGCTCGCCACTCAGCCTTGCGTTTACATTAAGTTTCTCGCTTGCTTGCCATGCTAGTTTGAGGTCGGGGGCAATAAAGAAATTCGCATAGCTAAAACCTTGTACATAGGCTGTGTCTATGTTTGAGTTTTCAAAATTAAAAGCTGTATTTATTCCGACGTATATATCCACATTCTGAACTTGTTTTTTTAGGTATGGACTTACATAGACGGTCGATTTATTATTATCAAAATTGGAAGGGAGCATAGTTGTGCCAGAGGGTTTTGTGCCTCCAAATATATCTTTCATGTCTGCATTTTCGAGTGCAAGCTGAGCACCGACAGTAAAGTCGTTCATTTTGGTGTTTATGTCTGTCTTTATCTTCGAATGCGTTTCTGTTTGTCCCGAATATAAGTCCATAACATGAATGCTCATTCCTATGTCGTAGTTTAAACCGTTATTTTCATTGCTGATGGAGTTATTTCCAAACAAGAGCGAAGCTCCATACTTCGTAAATGTATTTTTTTCTAGGCTTAGTATGTCGTCAGTGCTTGCAGAAATCAATGGCAGAATTGTTTCGTGCATGGAGTTAGACCATCCATAATAGTCAGCTCTATTTCTACAAAAGTCTAGTGCTAAAGTCGCGTGGAATTTGTTTCCTCCATATTTGCCAAACAGCGTTGCCGTGTTGTTGCTATATGCAGGCTCAACTTTTGGTCCGTCGAGCAAGTTTACACCCCCTCTCGATGATAGGTGCTTGGCATGCGCGCCGAATATTAGTTTGGAATGTTTTTTATTTTTTGAGTTCAAAAATATTTCGCCATATGGTGTTGAGTAGTTTCCAAGTCCTAGTCGCACGTACCCATAGTTACCACTATTATTGGGTAGTCCTGTCATTTTGGCAGGGGCGATGGGATTAATCGAACCTTCGGCAGACGTATACGGAGATGCGCTTATGTCATATTCGAAGTTTGTGGGCTTGTTTGTGCTTTTGTCTGTTGTTGGGAAGGACTCTATTTTGAAGACCTCCATTGCTTCGGGGTCGAATTCTTTCACAACCTCCACTTGTTTTATTAACTCTTCACTATTGGACTGAGCCTTGGCGAGTTGCACGCCACAAACAATAGTTATCGAGAATATTATTTTAAAAATGAGTCTATACATTTGTTGTTTTTAGTTTATCTGGTTACTATTCACTCAAATTAATTTCCATCAAAGGCTGTTTGTTTGTTACAGTGTCGGAGGTGGTTTTGATGTTTTGGAGCTTCTTTCTTGCTTCGTCTGCTATCCCGTCTGTGTTGTCGGTGTAGTTGTCTATAAGGCTTTGCAATGTTTGTTTGGCTTGGAAGGTTTCTCCTTTTTTCATGTACACATCCGACAGGAGGATGAAGCTCTTGCCTAGCCAGTACTGCTGAGAGGTTCCACTGCTTATCATTTCCAATAGGTTGCTTTCGGCGCCGTCGTAGTCCTTGTCGTTGTATTTAATTTCCGATATAGTGTACTTTGCACGTGCTCCTATCTCGGTGCGAGGCTTGTTTGCCAAGATTTCAAAATAATTCATTGCCTTACCGTAATCTCCTTTTCTGTAATAGCAAACTCCTAGCACCGCGTCGATATCTTCTTTTTGTTTTTGATTGATTATATCGCTTGTCAGAGCTTTGTCACTCATATTTATAACCTTGTCGTATTCTGCTAGTTTCAGATAATTGTTCATTGCTCCCATTTGTGCAGTAAGTTTCACCCATTTAGTCGACGGCACTAACAGCACTTGGTCGTAGTAACCCTCGGCATCTTTGTATTTCCCTAAAGAATAACTCAGTTCGGCACATTTCATTAGTGCTGACTCTGTATACTCGTTTGCTGAGAAAGCTGCGACAATTTTGTAATGTTCATAGGCAAGTTCATACTTCCTTTGGTCGAATAGTATCTCGCCCAAATAGTAGTTTGCATCAAGCACAAAAGCTCCGTTTGAGAATTTATTCAAGTAAGCCTCGAGAGCTTTCATGGCTCCCTTACTCTTGTCTAGAAACAGCCTTTCTGCAGATTCGAAGTTCAGTGAATCTTGTTCGTTTGCCGAGACTCGAGTTCCGTATACAGATTCTGAGAAAGCAACGTATCTATCCACGGTTTGATTGTATGTATATGCTCGTTTTAAGCCTTGCATTGCTTCCTTTGCTTCTTCGGAGTTTGGAAATTCTCTAACAACTTGTTCATAATACTTTGCAGCAAGGTTGTAGTCTCCATCCCTGAAATAATAAAGACCTAGTTTCAATATTACCTTTCTATAGTACTCACTTTCTTCATAATGATTAAGAATGATATTGAAGTATGCCGTTGCTCCTGCGTAATTCTTCAATCTTTCGAAAGAAAGTCCCAATTCGTATATAGCGTCGTCTACGTATGCTGATTTGGGATAAACATCTTTAAATTTAATCAGTTCATCTTGCTTTGCTCGCTCGTTGCCGAGTCGTCCATAACACACTGCCATCATATAATTTGCATAATCAGGTTCGTGCTTGCCTACTCTCAGGCTTTCTTTAAAGTTTTCGAATGCCTCTTTGTAGCTTTTTGTTTGGTAGTAAGCATCTCCAATTCTATTGTACGAATCGCATTTCTTAGCCAGATCTGTCTCATTACTATTTATATATGTAGAGAAAGCACTGATGGCATCTGTGTATCTTTCTAGATTAAAGGTCAGATATCCTTCGGTGTAATGAGACAATCCATACACCTTGCTCGTGCTTGCTCCGTCTGTGTCGCGAAACTGCTTTATGGCTCTGTATGCCTCCTTATAATCCCTCATGTGATAATAAGCCTCCGCCTTCCAGTACCTTGACAAGGCTCTGTATGGTTTCTTGTAGGCTCCTTGCATAATAGCCTCATTGAAATTCTTGATAGCCTCTACGTATTTATGATCGTTGAAGAAGTCTACGCCTTTATTGTAATATATTTGCTGTGCTATCGTTTTTATTGCTTCCGACTTTGTGCCCATACTGTTTATCACACTTAGTGCTTGGTCATAATTATTAGCACTCATGAATGCCTGAGTAAGGTATTCAGTTGCTTCGTCTTTGTACGTCCCATTAGGATAATCATTGATATATGACTGGAGAGCTTTTATATTCTCATTGAATGGGGAATAGCCTGTATCCCAGCTCAGTTTTGCTACATTAAACAAGGCTTCTTCCCTAATGTCGCTATCGTAGTTCATCTTCGAGGCTTTACCGAATGCCATCAACGCAGCTTCTTTATTATTTTCTTTCAAATAACAGTTTGCGAGGTGGAAGTACGCATTCTGCACAATACCACTACTGGAATTAGTCGCCTTTTCAAAGTAAGGGATGGCGGCGCTATAGTGTCCTTCAACGTACAAACAAAAGGCTTTTGCGTAATTCTCGCCATCACCCATTTGCCCTCCGTTCTGCTCAAAATTGTTAAGATTTTGCAAGGCTGACTCGTAGTTTTTTGTTTTAAAATAAGAAACTCCCAATATCTTCTGCAACTCTAGCTTTTGTAAATTGTCAGACGAGGAGAACAAAGATTTAGATTTGCTTATCGCTTGGTTATATTTTTCTTGCTTGAAATAGATTTGAGCTATGTAGTACGGAATGACTTTGTCGAATCCTTTTTCATTTTCTAGTTTATCAAACTCCTTCAAGGCCGCTTCGTATTTGCCATCATAATAGTTGATGTATCCCCAATAATACGAAGATGGTCTTTGGTATATCGATGCTTTATCTTTCAACTTTGCAAATATGTTTGCTGATTTTGTGTATTGTTCATCATTGAAGTAGGAATATGCTAGCATGTAGTAGTACTTATCCTCTTCTGTTTTGTCCATATAAGTTGTGGACACCATTTCTAAACACTCCACGGCTTCGCTATACCGTTCATTATCGAGATAATATTCTCCAATGATGAAGTGCGCCAAATTTCCGTTGTGAGATTCAGGATTGGTCTCTATATATCTTATTAACTCTGTGGCGCCAACTTCAGCGTTCTGTCTAAACTTCGACACCGCCAAGTAAAACTCTATATCACTAATTCGGTCTACGTGGACGTTTTTAGTCCCTACATAATCGTACAGTCCTACAAACTTTTTGTATGCAAGACTATACATTTCTTTTTCGTATAAATCCATAGCGACATTATACTCTTCTTCGAAGGAGTTGGTCTGGATTGTTTTTTGTCCATAAGCGCCAAGTGCCGTCATAAAAAACAACACGCATAAGCACCTAACATTCAGGTAATTTTCTAACATATTACAATTATCAAAAAAAATCGACACCTCTGCTAAGTATACCGATTTATAAACTTTTATATCTTTGCGAAGATAACTTATTGTATTCACATTTCAGTGCAGTGGAGGACATTTTTTTTAACACAGACTGTTTATATCTCAAGAAAGATGATAAGAAAACCAATAATTAAATTTTCGAAATGCTCTCTATATCAGGCAGATCAGATGGTACTGAATGACATAAATCTGAGTGTCGACAAGGGCGAATTCGTTTATATTATAGGAGCTGTAGGCGTTGGAAAGAGCACTCTAATTAAGTCTATATGCGCAGAAATACTTCCACACAATGGCAAACTTATGGTTGCAGAATTTAATTTGTCGACAATCAAGATTAAAGAAGTTCCTTACTTAAGACGTAGATTGGGAATAGTCTTCCAAGATTTCAGGTTACTCTCAGACAGATCCATAGAAAAAAATTTAGAGTTTGTTCTAAAATCAACTGGGTGGAGTAGCAAAAATGATATCGATAAACGTCTGACTGAAGTACTAAGCCTTGTAGGGATGGAAAGGTATCGAATGCGCATGCCTCACGAGTTGTCAGGAGGCGAGCAACAACGCGTCTGTATAGCTCGTGCCATTCTGAACAACCCAGAAATAATATTGGCAGACGAACCAACTGCACAACTAGACAGCCAGAGCGCTAAAAATATAATCAAGCTTCTGGAAAGATTAAACAACTTGGGTAAGACAGTCCTAGTTTCAACTCATTCGCAAACACTCGTTGAAGCATTCCCCCACAAGACCTACGAACTTATAGATAGAACTCTCCATATGGCATAAACCCCACACAAGCTCCAGCCGAACTGCATCCCAATAACAAAGTTATTCTTTTTCTATTTTCTCAGCTCCTGCCTTGTTACTGTCTTCTTCTCCTTCTTCTTTGGAGGCTTTTTTAAACTCCTTCATTCCTTTTCCAAGCCCCTTCATTAATTCTGGAATTTTTCTGCCTCCAAACAATACAAGGATAATAATTCCTATAATAATAAGCTCCTGAGGTCCAAACATTCCCAATATTAAAGTATTCATATGTTATATTTATGCAATCAGCCACAAGCCTAAGGCTCTAACTTTTGCTATTTCTACTCATTATTTCGTATGTGTCTAAAAAACAATTTGCACTCATTTTTTATTACATAGATTCTATTTCGTATAATGACATCTTTTGCAAAGGTATAACAATTAAACTAAGTTTATGACAAAAGCATTAAAATTTACGTGGTCTCCCATCGTTCGTTGCGAGAATTAACCCAGATATGCAATAGCTTCTTTCACCCGGGTTCGTTTGATAAGCTCTACAAGCAAGTAACAGATCAAGGCAACATAAATCTGGGACTTGACAGCATTTTGACTTGTCCCCCAAAAGGTTTTCACCTGAAGATTTTGCTTAATAGCCTTGAAAAACAGCTCAATATCCCCGCGTTTCTTGCATCCTCGACAATAATAGTGTCTTTGGCAAAAATAAATGTTCTAAACCGTGCCTGTCATGTACTTTAGCTTCGCTAATATTAAGCACTTCGGGAATCATCAGGGCATCATCCCAGACAGTATGTGATTTGATGCCACCTTTAGCTGTCCGAAACTCTGCCCAATCAAACATAGACAGACATAGAGCTATCAATGAGTTTGATGCTTTTGTTCTTAATCTCCTCTATAATCTTTGACTTGTGATGCTTTTTTAATACCGATTTATAATGACTCAACAAACGATAA
>JBKECH010000092.1:0-4120 GCA_047974415.1 Bacteroidales bacterium
TAGAAGACCGCAGCGACCTGATTACATGGGTGTTCGAGGAAGGCACTTTTGTTCCGTAAGCTAAACTGCAACACGGCAAGAGCTACAGCATTATCACCGACCATCTAGGCACACCCATACAGGCATACGACGAATCCGGAACAAAAATCTGGTCGAGAAGTTTGGATATTTATGGAAAAGTACGTAGCTTTGAGGGTGATAAAACGTTCTTAGCTTTTTTGTTTGCAGGGATGTACGAGGATATTGAGACTGGGTTATGTTACAACAGATTCAGATACTATGACCCTGAAATGGGAATGTACATCAGTCAGGATCCGATAAAACTTATAGGAGGATTTAATCTATATTCTTATGTAAAAGATTCCAACTCGTGGATAGACCCGTTCGGACTGGTCGAACAGGGGAAAGATGAGTTGGGACGATTTTTGCCTAAAAATCCTGGAGATTCTGCTCTTGGCAGTGATGCAGTAGATGATGTTGTGAAACAATTAGAGGCTGACCCTAAAACTAAGGTTTTAGGAACGGAAATATCATTTAAAGACCCAGAAACAGGGCAGATTAGAAGGTATGATATTGTCACAAAGGATTTGGACACTGGTGATATAACAGGGGTTGAAGTTAAGAACTCAGAAACGGCTACTTATGGTAAAAAACAGAAAGATTTTGATACAAAGGTAAATAGTGATAATCATAAAATTGTACCTACCGGCAAAAAGGCAAAAGATGCAAAGGTTACAAAGATAAACGACGTAAAAGTAATAAGATGTACATAGAGTATGAACGAACTATTGAAATCAGTAATTGACCAAGTCAGTATATTTTTGCTAGAAAAAGGGTATTCAAAAAAAGGAAAGGATAGTTTTGTAAAAAAATATAAAGAGAATGGCAGAGAAGAGGTAATAGCTTTCTCAAGCAGAAAAGGTCGAGGTGACTTTTCAGACCATATTTACATAGGTGTTACTTCTGGAATATATTTTAAGAAAGTTAATTCATTGGATAGAAAAGTTGTATCTGATTTTTTAAATTCATACCCTATCATTTCAGGTTCAATAGGACACTTTAATAATAGTAATTCTGGATTTATCTCAATTCCATTGAATAACCAAGATCAGACAGAGGAAGTATCTAAAATAATCGTTTCTAACATTCAGGAAGGGGCTTTTAATCTATTTAAAACATATCCTGACCTTAAAAGTGTTATTGAAGGTATTGAGAGGGAGGATGATTGGTTAAAAGATTATACAAGATTTCTAGATTTCAGAGAGGCTGTCAGATTGGCAGCTATGTATTGTATTGAGAGAGGAAAAAAAATGAACCCTGCAAATCATAAATCCTCAATAATTATTAAGTTGCTTATTTAAAGCATCTTCTTATTTGGTCGATTTCAAAAAAAGTCATAGAATATCATTGCATATTCAATTTTTAGTCCCTATATTTGCATTTTAAGGACTAAAAAATATTGATGTGGAAATTAAAAGAAAGCTTCTATTTTTTATTGACAAGGAAGGAAGTAAAGATAACGGGTATAAGCCTGACGGCAAATTAAGACTTAGAATTCGATACGACAAATATAAGGTCGACTTCAATATTGGGTATAGAGTTGATATAGCAAAATGGAGTACAGAAACTCAGCGTTGCAAGGCAGGAACTAGTCATGGAAAGAAAAAAGTAACATCTACAGAGATAAACGCTGTGATACAAGAGTACGAAAACTTCATAAACGGGTTATTTAAAAGCTTTGAAGTAAAGAAAAGCATTCCTACGCCTGTTGAATTTAGAGAAGTATTTAATTCTGAATTTAGGAAAACTGAACAAGACCTTGCAGAGTTATCTTTTTTCGATGTGTTTGATAAGTTTGTAAAAGACTATGGTATTCAACGAGAGTGGACAAAGGCTACCTACACAAAGTTTGCAACAATGAAGCGACACCTTATGGATTTTAACCCTAATCTATCTTTTGATTCTTTGACAGAAGTAATGCTTAATGAGTTTGTGAATTTCTTACGATACCAAAAGGATATACTTAATAGTACGATTAGTAAATATTTTGACTTCTTAAAGTGGTTTTTAAAGTGGGCTAAGGATAAAGGTTTCAATAATAATCTTGCGTATAAAACTTTTAAGCCGAAACTAAAGATAGCAGATAATCAAATTATATTTTTAGACTTGGACGAAATAAAGGCTCTGGAGGCCTTCAAAATACCCGATAACAAGCAATACTTAGAAAGGGTACGTGATGTGTTTATATTCTTGTGTTTCTCAGGGTTAAGGTATTCAGATACAAAGAATCTAAGGCGTTCAAATATACGTGGTACTCATATTGAAATTACAACGATGAAAACGGGAGATAGCTTACGGATAGAATTGAATAATCATAGCAAAGCTATTTTAGAAAAGTATGAAGATTTTCACTTTGAAGATGATAAAGTACTGCCTGTTATTTCAAACCAAAAAATGAATAATTATTTGAAAGAGCTTATGGAGCTAGTTGGCATAAATGAAATGATTACAGAAACCACATATCGAGGAAATGAGCGGATAGATACTACTAAACCTAAATACGAGCTTATAGGAACTCATGCAGGAAGACGAAGCTTTATTACTAACGCTTTAATATTAGGCATCCCCCCTCATGTAGTGATGAAATGGACTGGTCATAAGGACTACAAGTCGATGAAGCCATACATAGCAATAGCAGACAGGGCAAAGGCTGATGAAATGAATAAGTTTAATAGTTTTTAAAAGGAAATTATGAAAAAAAAGATTTTGAATTTTAATTACAAAAGAGTTGTGTATTGTTCGGAAAGAGAATTATGGACAACACTTAGTATTATTACTGCATTGTGGATTGCATATAGTGTTGGGTTTAGTAATCTTGGAGCGTTTTTTATTATATCACTGCTCTGTTTCGGAATGTTGGCAGGGGCTATGGTAATTAAGAATGCAGCTGCTTTTAATAAATATGAAAGTCAAGCTGTCTTAGAGGCATATTTTAGTCGTACCATATCTAATTCAATTTTTAGTACGTTAAAGAAACGAGATGACTTCATATTTGACGAAAATATTGATAGAGAACTCTTTTATCTGTTCTTAAATCTAAAAATCAAATTACCCATAGACATAAATGCGAAGACACAGTTTTTATCGCTATTGTACATAATGGAGAATAGTATCGAAAACGGTAATGTTTGGGTTGAAAATATTCTTAGATTACAGAGGTTGAAAAAGGAATATTACAATAAAAGTAGGATGAAGTGTATTGACAAGGGGGAGAGCGAATCAAAAGAATATATGAGTATCATTAAGGATAGGTCGGTATCAATAGAGCAAAAAATAGATACATTTTTAAGTACATCTGTGGTTAATTGACATCATAGATAGTCAAATTCACAAGGCTCCGCAAAAATAATTTTCTATATATCAATAAGGGCGTAACAGATAAGATGTTACGCCTTTTTTATTTGAGTGAAATTATTGTTTTTCCGCAATGTATCGCAAGGAGTAACTCATAGTTTTGCAATGTTCTCAGAACGATAACAGCCGAAGTACAAGGCTATTGTTTAATCTAATAACATTGTTAAAATGACAGAGAAAAATTTAAGAGAAATGCCGATATGGCAAATGACAGGCGGAGAATTTTTAGAACTACAAAAGCTAGATTTAGCTCCGATAGTAGAAACTTCTAAAGCGGAGCAAGAAAAGAGGTATGTATATGGTTTAAGAGGGCTGGCAAATCTTTTTGGATGTAGCATTCCAACAGCGTCTAGAATTAAAGCGAGTGGCAAGATTGATAAGGCTATTAAGCAAATAGGACGCAAGATAATAATAGATGGTGCATTGGCATTAGAATTGGCTGGTGAAAAACAAAGAGGAGGTAGGCGATGAATAGCAAGCAATCTAATTGGGAAAAAGCACGTCTTGATTTAAGGAAAGAGTACGAAGAGCCTCCTATCATACTTAAAGTAGATAATTCAATAGTTTGCACACTAGGTAACTTCTCTGCATCGGCAGGAAAGGAGAAGAGCAAGAAGACTTTTAATGTATCAGCACTAACATCATCCTTGCTATCTGGTCGTAAAATTTTAGAGTATATCCCCATGCTTCCTAATGATAGGCATAA
>JBKECH010000116.1:0-14545 GCA_047974415.1 Bacteroidales bacterium
AAATACTGTATATCTGATAATTATGGCCTTCGCGCATGTCCTGTACAAGTGGCTCATTGGCATATTCCACAAACATGTTGATGGGCTGACTCCAGCCTCAAGACTGAAGAGATTTATTTTCTGTTTTGTTAACATCGTTGCAAAATTCACTCACAGTGGCCGACGACAGATAATCCATTTTGCCTCTGCGAATAATCGGCTGATAGAATTTGCAAATTCATCTTAGTGAATTGATTTTCCTGATTGTTTGGCTTCCCCACAACAGCCTTGATAAAGTGGGTAAGGGGAGGTCTGCTCAAAAATAAGAATTTTACCACTTTATCAACAATTTTTCAGAAAAATGTTAATACCGCTCCAATTTTTCAGTTCATAAAATAGGGCTTGCGGATTTTGTTTCGGATAATAAGTTTGTATTATCAAGAGGTAATTTCAAAATAGAGACAGAGAGTTGCACGACAAATAAAATACATAGCAACTGTCATGTAGACAAATGCTGTGTGAAAATGAACAATAGTCAAATTATTCTTAATAATCATAAAGATGAAAGATGATATCCTTTTAACACTAGCGTTGAGTTGCATATTGTTTATTTTGTGGTTATATTTGCTTTTGAAATGTAATCGTAAATTCATTATATGAAGCAAATTTTACTTGGACTAGCATTGTTGCTAGCTATTGCCCAGCAAGGATGGGCACAAACGCGGACTGTTAGTGGGAAAGTTACAGATGGCGAGACGGGAGAACCTTTACTTGGTGTTGTTGTGAAAGAAAAAGGCACTAGTAATGGAGTTACAACGGACTCTGATGGAGAATTCAGTTTTTCGGTGAAAGATGCTAAAGGGAAAGTTCTGAACTTTTCTTTTTTGGGCATGAAAACACAAGAGATTACAATTGTCGATCAGAACACAATAGACGTAGCAATGCGCCCCGAATCAGAAAGCCTTGACGAAGTAGTTGTGACTGGTATGTTAACGACAGATAAGCGACTATTTACAGGAGCTAGCCAGAGCTTAAAAGCTGATGCGATTAAGCTAGATGGTATTCCTGATTTGAGTCGCGGTCTTGAAGGGCGCGCTGCGGGGGTGTCGGTGCAAAATGTTTCGGGAACATTTGGTACAGCTCCAAAGATTAGAGTTCGTGGTGCTACCTCCATTTACGGAAGCTCAAAGCCTCTTTGGGTTGTAGATGGAGTTATTTTGGAGGATGTCGTAGAAATTACTGCCGATGCATTATCATCTGGAGATGCTACTACTCTTATTAGTTCTGCCATTGCGGGCTTGAACCCAGACGATATAGAGAGTTTTGAGGTTCTGAAGGACGGCTCTGCAACCTCTATTTATGGAGCACGGGCAATGGCAGGGGTAATTGTTATAACGACGAAAAAAGGGCGTGCTGGAGTAAGTACCATTAATTACACTGGAGAGTACACTTATCGCATGAAACCTTCTTATAGCAATTTCAACATTATGAACTCGCAGGAGCAAATGTCAGTTAACGAGGAAATGAGAGAAGCTGGCTGGCTGAACTATTCAGATTTGGCAAACGCTAGCGAGAGTGGTGTGTATGGACTTATGTATCAAATGTTGGGGCAGATTGACGCTTCTGGAAACTTTGTGTTGCCCAATACTGATGTTGCCATTGCACAGTATTTACGCAGTGCTGAATATCGAAATACAGATTGGTTTGACGAATTGTTTAATTCAAATATTATGCAAAGCCACTCTGTAAGTATGTCCTCGGGGACAGAAAAATCCAGCTACTATGCATCTGTAAGTGCTCTGCTAGACCCAGGATGGACTTTGGCAAGCAAAGTAAATAGGTATACAGCCAACTTTAATTCCAACTTTAAGATTAAGAAAAATCTGATCTTGAACACCTATACCAACGCCTCATACCGCAAGCAAAAGGCTCCAGGTACACTCTCTCAAAATACAGATGTTGTTACAGGAGAAGTGAAAAGAGATTTTGATATAAATCCCTATTCTTATGCATTAAACTCCTCGCGAGCGCTTGACCCTAATGCATACTATACAAGTAATTACGCGCCTTTTAACATTAAGCAAGAACTTGACGAAAATTATATTGACATAAACGTAGTTGATGTGAAGATTCAGGCTGAATTGAAATGGAAACCCATTCGGAAGCTAGAGTTAGCTGCTTTGGGTGCAATAAAATATCAAGCGACCTCGCAAGAGCATAATGTTACAGAGATCTCAAATCAGGCAAATGCTTACAGAGCAATGGGAACATCCACAATACGAGACAATAACCCATTCTTGTATAAAGATCCAGATGATCCTTATGCACTTCCTATAAGCGTGCTACCAGAAGGTGGCATTTACACTCGCACTGATTACTCCATGTACAGTAGCGACTTTAGAGGAACGGCTACCTATAAAGACGTTTTTAACGATGCACATATCGTCAACTTCTTTGGCGGTATGGAGATTAACTCTACCGATCGTAGGCAGACTAGTAATACGGGCTATGGTCTGCAATACGCTATGGGCGAGCTCCCTTTCTATGACTACATGATATTTAAAAGAGGGATAGAAGAAAACAATTTGTATTATAAGATGCTAAACACTCGTTATCGGAATGTGGCTTTTTTTGGAAATGCTACATATTCATACCAAGGCAAGTATGTCCTAAACGGAACTTTGCGTTACGAGGGTACAAATAAGTTAGGGCGCTCTAGGAGTGCACGATGGCTACCTACATGGAATATGTCAGGAGCGTGGAACATACACGAAGAAAATTTCTTTGAAAGTATGGAACCAGCATTTTCACATCTGACCCTAAAAGCATCGTACAGTTTGACTGCAGATCGTGGTCCTAGTAAAGTGAGCAATTCATTGATTGACATACGTAGCAAAAACCCGTGGCGACCTACTGCTGGAATGAAAGAAAGCTCTTTGTACATCAAGAATCTTGAAAATAGCGAACTTACATACGAGAAAAAACATGAATTTAACTTTGGGTTGGAAGCTGGATTCCTTAAAAATAAGTTGAATGCAACCTTTGATGTTTATCGTCGTAATAACTTTGATTTGATCGGTATCGTTACCACCCAAGGAATAGGAGGTCAGGTACAAAAGTACGGAAATGTAGCTTCCATGACATCAAATGGTTTTGAGATCTCGTTGACATCCACAAATATAGATACTCGAAATTTCAAATGGACAACCAATCTAGTTTACTCAAAAATAAAGAATGAAATTACAGAATTAGAAACTACATCCAGAGTAATAGATATGGTGTCGGGTACAGGTTTTGCTAAAGAAGGCTATCCAGTTCGCTCAATCTTCTCAATTCCTTTTGAAGGTTTGAACGAAGAAGGTTTGCCAACCTTTCTTGATCAGGACGGAAACGTAACAGTGAGCGATATCTTTTTTCAAGAGCGAGAGAACATAGACTTCCTAGAATATTCGGGCTCCGCCGACCCTACCGACATCGGAAGTTTGGGTAATATCTTTACGTATAAAGGGTTTAATCTGAATGTGTTTGTCACCTATTCGTTTGGCAATGTAGTGCGATTGAATCCTGTGTTTGAAAGCAGTTATGACGATATGATAGCTCTACCTAAGGAGTTTGAAGATAGATGGGTGCGCCCTGGTGATGAAAAATATACAAGCATCCCTATCATAGCAACTATGCGCCAGCAGCAGAAGTATGGAAAATATGATTTAGCAACAGCATATAATGCTTACAACTATTCTAGTGCACGTATTGCGAAAGGAGATTTTGTGAGGATGAAAGAAATTTCCTTGACCTACGATTTCTCCAGTAGAATAACAGAAGCATTAGGAGTAAGTAAATTATCTGCAAAATTGCAAGCAACAAACTTGTTTCTTATCTATTCAGACAGCAAACTAAATGGGCAGGACCCTGAGTTTTTTAATTCAGGAGGAGTTGCCGTACCTGTTCCCAAGCAATTTACATTCACTCTTAAACTAGGATTATAATTACAAAAGAGATAAATTATGAAAAATATAAAATGTATATTTATTATCATGTTCGTATCCTTGTCGGTAGTGTCGTGCAATGAGTTTCTGGATGAGACTCCCGATAATCGTGCTGAAATAGATAGCCCAGCAAAGATTCGAAAGTTATTGGTGTCAGCATATCCTGAAGGCACTCCTGCCTTCTCGGCAGAATTATCGTCTGACAATGTGATGGATAATGGAGAAAATAATCCTAATACGACTCGTTTTTATGATCAGATAGCCATGTGGGAAGATGTTACAGAAGTAGAGGATGACGATTTAAAAACGGTCTGGGAGAAAGCATACTCTGCAATATCTTCCTCAAATGCAGCTTTGGCGACAATAAAAGAGTTGGGGGAAGAAGGTTTGGAGGCAGAAAAGGGAGAAGCGCTTATTACTAGAGCATATTCTCATTTTGTATTGGTCAATATGTTTTGCAGGCATTACAATGCAGGTACAAGCAACAGTGATTTGGGAATACCGTATATGGAAGCTTCCGAAACAACGCTAAATCCTAAATATGAGCGAGGCTCCGTTGCAGATGTTTATAAAAAAATAAATGCCGATGTAGAAGCTGCATTGCCTCTTATCAGCGACGACCTGTACGAGGTGCCTCTTTATCATTTTACTCGTGATGCGGCCTACGCTTTTGCCGCTCGTCTAAACTTATACATGGGGAACTGGGAAAAGGCAGAGGAGTATGCAAATAAGGTTCTTGGTAACGATCCCTCGTCGAAAATTCGTGATTGGACAGTGCTTGCCTCGTTGCCTCAAAATCCAGACGTAGCAAAAACATACGTGAAGGAGTCTGCCGACTTGCTGGCTTTAACATCTACCTCTAATATGGGCGTCTATTTTGGAGCGTACTATTTAGGTGCGCGCTTTACTCACAGCGCACAAGTGGCTAATGAAACACTAAAAGCTCCGATGCCATGGGCAAGATCGGGCTTGATTTATGAATATTATGTTTTTGGACCCTTTGTATATAGAGCTACAAACCTTGACAAGACTCTATTTTATAAAATACCCTATTTTTTTGAGATGACAGATAAGGTAGCAGGCATTGGTTATAGAAAAACAGTTTGTATCCCATTCACTACTGATGAAACCTTGATGGTAAGGGCTGAAGCTCTAATAATGCAAAAGAAGTACGACGATGCTCTTGCCGATATAGGTATGTGGACAGAAAAGTTCTTTAGAGTGCAAACCGCAACAACAATTGCCGATGTGGATGGTCTATACAATTCGTTGAACTATGAAACTGCCGACAAGGCAAGCTCTAAGAAGAAGCTAAATCCAGCATTTCCTATCGAGATCGGCACGCAAGAAAACATGATACATTACGTGCTACAGTGTCGCAGGATACTTACTCTACACGAGGGGCTACGCTGGTTCGATATAAAACGCTATGGCATTGAGGTGTATAGGCGTCAGACTCAAGTGGGGGGGGGTAGCACTATTGTGACAGAAACACTTGGTGTTAACGACCCTAGACGCGCACTACAGATACCGCCAGATGCTGTTTCTGCAGGTATAACCCCTAACCCTCGCTAGTTTAAACCGATAAAATATTTAACAATGAAGACAAAACACATATTATATAGATCATTATTTATCTCTCTGTTGCTAATTTTTATGGCATGTCAAGAAGATGACATAGATAATTCCAAGAGTGTTATTACTATTGACGGAAGTGTGGAGAATGAATTTGACAAATACATACAGCACATTTACACTTCGCCTTATAACATAAAATTCCTATACCGATGGGAAGATATTGAGTCGGATATGAACTATGCTCTTGTACCTGCGGATTACGAAAATTCCATAAAAATGGCGAACATGGTGAAGTATCTGTGTCTTGATGCTTACGAAGCAGTTGCTCCCAAGAATTTTTTAAAACGGTATTTTCCCAAGATGATTATGATGGTGGGATCGCCTGCATATAATAACAATAATACTATGGTTCTAGGAACTGCCGAGGGAGGTCTAAAAATCACTCTTTATAACATTAACAACTTAAATGTAGATGATACAGAGCAACTTTTTAAGTACTATTTCCGTACTATTTTCCACGAGTTCTCGCACATATTGCACCAGACAAAGGATTATACCACGGACTTCGATCGTATTTCGGCAACGGAATATGTAGGAGATTCTTGGAGCGATGCGTGGGAGAAGAAATCATGTCTAGAAGCAGGATTTATAAGCGATTACTCAAGCAAAGAGGCAAATGAGGACTTTGTCGAGCTAATAGCTCATTACATCACAAAAGACACTAGTACATGGGCAGAAATGATGGATGCTGCTGGAGCCGAGGGGCAAGCCATCATAAATCAAAAAATGGAAATAGTCTCTTCGTATTTACAAGAAGCCTGGAGCATAGATATAAACGCTCTGCGAGCCGAGGTGTTGTCTCGTACCGAAAAATTAGGAGAGCAGAATCTTGATAACATTACAATAGAATAAACACATGAAAAATATATATAACATTTTTGCTTTAGTTTTCATCATTGTTTTGGCATTTTCGTGTCAAAACGATGACGGTGTATTCGACCAGTCTGCATCAGAACGGAAAACCGAAGCCGTTGAGGAATATAACAACAGTCTACTATCGTCTGAAAATGGATGGGTTCTTGAATACTTTGTCGATGATGATTTTGCGTTTGGAGGATATACCTACATTGTGAAATTTGGCGAGAAGAATAATGCAAATGTATGGTTCGACATGATGGCTAATGTAAACACGCCCTTATCGTCTATGTATGATGTTAAGAATTACGGAGGACCAGTGCTAAGCTTTGACACCTACAATGTATTTATGCACTATTTCGCAAATCCCAATGTTTCAGAATATAACGCCAAAGGTGGCGATTTCGAGTTCTTGATACAGAATGAAAATGGAGACACTATTAATGTGCAAGGTTTAAAATATAATAAGAAAATGCGCCTTATAAAACTAAAAGAAACTCCAAGCTCTTATATTAAGAAGGTTCAGGAAAATACAACTCTTATGACGAATGCCTCTTTTGTAGCTAGACAAGATGGAGCAGAGATAGGATTAAAAGCCTCTTCGCGCAGATTTACATTTACGTTTACAGAAAATGATGAAGAAAAATCACTTACTGTCCAGTATATCATCACGCCAACTGGCATTCGACTTTACGAAGACACAGAGATAAATGGTAAAATGTATCTAAATTTTACCTTTGACGATAACAAAGAAAATTTAGTATCGAGCGACGGAAGTCTGAAACTACAAGTTATTATACCGCCTATAGACCTGAACCAAGCAGGATGGCTATTGAACATCAATGGTGCTAATAGTAGATCGAATAAGGTGCTTAATAGTTTTATTGAAATATATAATGCGAATTTAAATATTTATGGAGAACAACGACTAAATCCAAATGTGTTGGTGGGGGCAATTGAGCTGAATAACGGTAGTGTTCTATATGGTATTACTCTACAGTCTACCCCCTATCTTGCAAATTGTAATTTAAGCTTTGAAGGTGTAGCAGAAAACAGTGAATATCTAAATATTGTGAAAGGAGAGGGAGGTATGAATTGGCAATTTTATAGGCACTTAGAGCCGTTTGTAGATCTATTGACAAAAGCTTCTCCATATAAGCTAGAATACGATAATTCTGATGATCCGACATCGATCAAGCTTATTAGCGTAAATGATCCCGATGTTTGGTTTGTTGTAAATAAGTAGTCATATTAGCATTAGACACTTACATTTCAAATAGAGTAGAAGAAGGGCGAGAATTTTCTCGCCCTTCTTAATTTTATACATCAGACTTTATGATGATATTGTGGAGGTGTTTAAACTCGAAACATGCATTAGCTCCCTTGTTGCATGCTCCAATCTCTTCAGGATAGATGCCTCACTAGCTTTTGTTTTGGTGAACGAAGCGTGGCGCCACTATGGTGAGTGAAACAAAAACCAACAAAGTGCTTGTTTTGAAGAGATTATAGCTCGTGGCAGGCGAAGTGATGTATTGTATTCATTGTTATAGTTTTTACAGACCTCAAACTGATTTGCTTTTGGTCTTTGTGTTAAACGAAAAGTATAAGTCTTATTTCCCCTGTATCGTTGGAAGGGCAATACTTTTACCACTTTCCGCAGCTTGGGGCTACTGTTCTTCGACCCAAACTGGCTGTTTGCAGTCCTAACATTTTCAGTGTTTTTGTAGTTATTTGCTTCAAAAGTAATGCAAATATTTTAAATATGCAAATGAAATGATGTTTTTTTGTTTGGATATCTCAAAAGAAAAAGATAGAAAGCACTAGTTTTTTGCAAAGCCTGTCTCTGACGGAACCTATCTATGCTATGTAGCAAAATCCTTCCTCAAATAGTCCTACTGGTTCATCGCAAAATGTTCAAAATGTAGCAACTTGAAAAGCTGCATTTGCAAGATGGACTCAGTTGCTACATTTTTATCTGCTACTTTATGCTTGTTGCAAAAATATTTTTTGTCTATTTTATATTACCTCTTAGGTAAAAAAGAAGAAAGATTCCTATTGAGCCAAACAATATAGGCTCTATGTCGTTTGTAGTGGGTAGTTATTTTAGCTTTGCCGTAGGCAATTAATCTTACTAGCATGAAAATTTCCACGCATAGCTTCCCCATCGGGGATTAATCTGTTTAATTGTTGAAGGTTTAGGGTTGAATTGTTGGAAGTTTAGGATCTGCGCAGGGCGAACATTGTTAAAATTATTAATATTTTGAGGTCTGTGCAAGGTAAATAGGGTTAAAGTTTTTGATTTGGAATGAAGGAGGAAATTTGGAATTGTTAAAAAAGCATTGGTTCAAAATGTGGGCTCACCCACTATATTCGACATAGAGCCAAATAAAATTTATTTCTGATACCCACTACAAACGACATAGAGCCACAATTTTTCAGAAAAATGTTAATGCCGATCCAATTTTCAGTTCGTAAAATAGGGCTTGCGGATTTTGGGTAATTATCTAATACTTAGAAGTGTCAAAAAAATAGCATTATCTAACTAGTGTTTGTCCATAATGTCTGGAATCCGAACTAAAAAGTTAAGTATCAAATTAATACACATCCTAGACTAACGCTGATATTGGACTCTATAGACGAACTACTCTTAATTCTATCTGACTTCGAACGAACACAACCTAAGTTATAGTATTTTTCATTAATTTTGTGACTCGATGAATTGAAAAAACAATATTTGTTGTGCTAACTAAAAACCAAGAAATGAAAAAAGTAATATGTCTATCAATATTTGCATTACTATTTGTAAATATATTACCTGCCCAAAGTCGCTTTACACTAGATGATGTTCTCAATGGTAAATTTTCACAAAGAAATGTCGCTGGATTTAGTTCCTTGAAAGACGGGAAAACCTACTTAAAGAAAGATGGCAGAGGAATACTGTCAAAATATAGTTTCGAAACAGGCAAAAAGCTAGAAACTTTTGTAGATCTTAGTAAGCTGAGAAATGCCCCCATCCAAGATTTTCAGAAATATGTCCTATCAGACGACGAGTCGAAAATTATGTTTGCTGTCAATATCAAAGGTATATACAGACGCTCCTACACAGCCGAACATTATATTTGGAACTTTATCAATCAAGAATGGACAAAACTCTCCGAGAATGGAGCACAAGAGGTGGCTAGCTTCTCGCCAGATGGTAGTAAAATAGCATTTGTAAGAGATAATAATATATTTATAAACAACTTACGCTTCAACTCGGAGTCGCAAGTAACTTTCGATGGAAAGAACAATGAAATAATAAATGGAAAAGGAGACTGGGAATATGAAGAAGAGTTCAGTCTTAGCAATGCAATGAGTTGGTCGCCCGATAGCAAATATCTATCTTTCATAAAATTCAACGAAAAGGATGTAAAGGCATACTCACTAAGAATGTTCAAAGGACTATCGCCAGAACTTACAGACAATGAATTGTATCCACAAAACACTTATTATAAGTATCCTAAAGCTGGCGAGAAAAACTCAATTGTAACAGCTCATGTGTACGAACTAATGGAAAAAAATACCGTTAATGTTAAAATCCCCAAATCCGACAATTACATTCCTCGTTGTTTTTGGTCGCCCGACTCTAAAAATGCCGCTTTTATGGAAATGAATAGATTCCAAAACGAACTAGATGTATATTATGCAAACCCTCTTACAGGAGATGTAAAAGTATTACATAGAGAAACTAACAAGCGGTACATTTGTGAAGATTTTTTGGATAACTTGCATTTTATCAATGACGGAAAGGAATATGTAACACTAAGCGAAAAAGATGGTTGGTCGCACCTATACTTATATGATGCCAATGGAACAGAAAAAGCGTGTTTAACAAAAGGAAACTACGACGTAACTGCTTTTTATGGTTACAATCCTACTACTAAAACTTTCTACTACCAAGCTGCCAAGAAAACACCGATGCAAAGAGAAGTCTACGCACTTTCGCAGACAAAAAAAGGACTCGTGGAAAAACTTCTAACCAAACAAGAGGGAACAAACAACGTTGAGTTTTCTGCTGATTTTAGCTACTACGTACTGAGACACACCTCACTAAACGAACCTCTGAATGTAAGTGTTTACGCCATAAACGGAACTGAGCTCAGAATTCTTGAAGATAACAAAGCATTGACAGATAAGATATCGGAAGCAAACCTACCTCTGAAAGAATTCTTCAGCTTCACAAACTCCGATGGTTTAAAATTAAACGGATGGATGATGAAACCAAACGACTTCGACCAAAGCAAAACATATCCAGTATTGATGACACAATATAGTGGACCAAATTCACAATCGGCAACAGACCGTTGGTCGGCAGATTGGACTACTTACATGGCCTCGCAAGGCTATATTGTTACCAGCATAGACCCTAGAGGAACTGGCGCTCGTGGCGAGGAGTTCAGAAAATGCACTTACAAACAGCTTGGAGTGCTAGAATCTGCCGACCATATAAGTGCAGTAAAATACCTCGCATCCCTACCCTATGTCGATGCTAAAAAAATAGCAATGTATGGATGGAGCTATGGTGGATACATGACAGCACTGACACTTTGTCGTGCTGGAGACCTAATAAATACAGGCGTTGCTGTTGCTCCTGTGACATGCTGGAGATATTATGATGCAATATACACAGAACGATATATGCAAACTCCACAAGCAAACGAATATGGCTACAAAAACAGTGCAGTTGCTAATTATGCTAGTGGATTGACTGGCAAACTCATACTCATACACGGACTGGCAGACGACAATGTGCACCCACAAAACACCTTTGAGCTTGCCGAAGCATTTACACAAAAAGGTATCAGCTTCGATATGCATACATACACGAACAGGAACCACAGTATATATGGCGGAAATACACGCAGACACCTGTTTAACAAAATAATTAATTATATTAACGAGAGCATAGAACAACCTTAGGCTCAGCAGGATGATTATAGTTTATTGTGTTTTAGCGAATAAAAAACTCGCAAACTCGTGAAAATATTTTGCACGATAGTTATATACGGTGCATTACTCATTCTGACAAACTCCGTATTATTTGCACAAGATACTATTGTTAGAGGAATGGTTTTTGAGGAAGATGGTAAGACAGTCATACCATTTGCAAATATATATGTTGTAAATACTGGCAATGGAACTGTTACAGGAATAGAAGGAGCGTTTGAACTTATCAATAAAACGAACACCATAGATACTCTTAAGGTCTCGTCTATTGGATATGTTACCAAACTTGTTCCCATCAATACTCAAGAAAAGAATGAGCATGTCATTGTACTCAAAAATGAAGTATTTAATCTGAACGAGGCCATAATAACACCAGGAGAGAACCCTGCTCATAAAATAATCAGAAATGCCATAGAAGCTAAAGATCGAAATAACCCACAGAATCTGCCAGACTGGGAAGCCAAAGTATACAACAAACTACGCCTGGATATAAAAAACTTCGAATTGCCCACTAACAAACGCTTTCGTAAAAATTTTGGTTTTTTATACAACTACGTAGATTCAGCAAAGGACAAGAGCCATAAATTTCTGCCAATACTAATATCCGAAACATCATCAAAAGTATATCACAGCAAAGGTGGAAGCTCGCTCACCGAAGTCATTGAAGCATCAAGAGCATCAGGCATTAACCCCGAAAACATATCGCAATTTACAGGGCAGGTTAATCAAGACATAAACCCCTACTCAAATTCGGTGCAAATTGGAAACATAAATATCACGCTACCTCTAAACAATAGAGCACTATCCTATTATCGATTTTTTCTTTATGACTCTGCCACAGTGATAAACAATGCTGAATGTTATAAAATTTCATTCTCCCCAAAACACACTCAGAACAATACACTTAAGGGATTTATATGGATAGACAAAAAAGAATTGGCCATTGTTAGGCTAGAAGCTAAAATCCCACAAAAGATAAATATCAACTACGTTACAGACTTTTACGCTACATACGACTACATAAAACAAGATGAGCATTGGATTCCTCACAAACAGCTTGTGTACATAGACTTCAACCTTACCGAAGGAAACTTTATAGATATTCCTGCTCTACTTGGACATAAAACTACTTATTATTCCGATTTAATTTTCAAAGACAACAGCGCTGATATTAAAGCGATGAAACAAATCTCAACCATTCATATTACAGAGCAAGCTTATGACAACAAGAACAACGAGAGTGCATGGACTAGCCTGCGTCCTCAAGCATTAAGCTCCACAGAACAAGATATATATACAATGGTCGATAGCCTGAAAAGAGTACCATTGTTTAACACCTTAGAAAATTCGGTAGAACTACTAACCTATGGATATATAAAACAAAATTGGATTGAATACGGTCCATACTTTTACATGTGGAGTAACAACAAGATAGAGGGAAATCGATTTAGATTAGGGGCTAGGACAACATCAAAGCTCAGTGAGAAATTTAGGCTTGGCGCACATGTTGCTTACGGAATGAAAGACGAAGACAGGAAATACGGTGGTACTTTTGAATGGGTGATAAATAGAAAGCGTTTTACCAAGCTGCATGTTCAGTATACCAAAGATTTTGAAACCATGGGGCGAGGCTTCGATGCTATTAGCGAAAGTAATATGCTCAATTCACTGATAAGCAGAGATATGAACGACAAACTCAGCCTTACTGAAAAAAAACTAATTGGTTTGCAACGAGACTGGATACGTGGTTTCTCCTCTGCTTTCGAGCTAGAACATAAAACAGTATATGGCTCCCCATTTGTCCCTTTTATTACTCCTAACGGAAGAAACCTAAATAAATTTAATGTGATGACCCTAAAAATATCAAATAGATTTGCATTCAAAGAGACAGAATATGTAAGAGGCTTTGACAAGCGCCAGATATCGATAAAAGGGCCAACAATATTTGTGAATCTAGACATGGGGTTCAAAGCTGTGGAAGCAGAATACAATTATCATAAATTAGAGGTTATTTTTGCCAATAAAATAAATATCAACCCATTTGGTTATAGCTTTATCTTTGGCTCTGCTGGCAGAATATGGGGAGATGTCCCCTATCCTCTCCTAAAACTTCACGCTGGTAATGAGACCTACGTGTTCAGCCAGTTTTCTAGCAATCTAATGAACTACCAGGAATTTGCCAGCGATGAATACGCCAGCCTAAAATACGAACAACATTTTCTTGGTTATTTCCTTAATAAGATACCTTTAATCAGACGATTAGAGCTACGAGAGGTTATTGGAGGGAAAGTTATATACGGAAAGATGCATAACACACACCAAAAGGATATCCTTATACCACAAGACATGAGTACGCTAGATGGCAAACCATACGTAGAGCTAAACTGCGGAATAGAAAATATATTTAACCTCGTTAGGTTCGATGCAGTGTGGAGACTAACACATAAAGACACATCTAATGCTAGTAACTTTGGAATATTTGTATCTTTAAATTTAGAGCTGTGACCACCTGCATCACAGTAAATTATTCGAAATCGACGCAAATCTAATTGAATTTCAACAGGTAAATCGCTCTTAACCCCAAATCAATTTTTCTCTATGTTTATCAGAAAGGGCTACCTTAGCTCTTTTGCTTGGCTTTGAGGCTTTTGCTGAGTTCTCTCTCTCCAGCAGAGCTAATGCCATTTTGTTGACAACATTGAAATTCTGGGCGCTATTTTCTTTCTTTTTGAGGTTGCAATCTTCATCAAAGATGACATCTAAACTCCAATGTAAATTATTCTTTGGTGGAATAAGCCTAATTCACGGGCAAGTATCTTCAAGCAAAGTGGCTCAATTTATTGACAGAGAGCTTGGTAGTCGCGGTGCGCATGCAGGGTATAAATATTCGGACATTATACTATCGCGGCTGTACACTTGTTTTTGTGGTGGAGATGCGACAGAAGATGTGAATCATATCAAAAAACACTAAATTCTTCATAAGAGCATCTAAGTCCGAAACTCTATTGACAAAGGCGGTGGACGCTGAAAATTGGGAGCCGTGCAGGATTAACAATCGAGACATGAAGACAGCAGAGTTCCCATATCAATTTGGAAAATAC